>JAUNPZ010000116.1 GCA_030536455.1 Lachnospiraceae bacterium
CCACCAAGACCTGCGCTTACACCAACCACACCATCATGGCAGAGGCTCTGGAAAAATGGCCGATCGAGCTGTTCTCCAGACTGCTTCCTCGTATCTACCAGATTGTGGAGGAGATTAACCGCCGCTTTATCGCAGACATTCAGGCGAAATTCCCTGGAAATAATGAGATGGTCCGCAAGATGGCGATTGTTTATGACGGACAGGTTAAGATGGCTCACCTGGCAATCGCAGGCAGCTTCTCTGTAAACGGCGTAGCAAAGCTGCACACCGAAATCCTGAAGAAGGAAGTATTAAAAGAGTTCTATCAGATGTATCCGGAGAAGTTCAACAACAAGACCAACGGCATTACCCAGAGACGTTTCCTGCTTCATGCAAATCCGCTGCAGGCAGCATGGGTAACCTCCAAGATTGGCGACGAGTGGATTACCGACCTTCCGCATATCAAGAAGCTGGCAATCTACGCATCCGATGAGAAGTGCCAGCAGGAATTTATGAACATCAAGTACCAGAATAAGATTCGTCTGGCAAAATACATCAAGGAGCACAATGGCATCGACGTTGACCCACGTTCCATCTTCGATGTTCAGGTAAAGCGTCTCCACGAGTATAAGCGTCAGTTAATGAACATCCTGCACGTTATGTACCTGTACAACCAGTTAAAGGACAATCCAAATATGGATATCATTCCGAGAACCTTTATCTTCGGTGCAAAGGCGGCTGCAGGCTACAAGAGAGCGAAGCTGACCATCAAGTTAATCAATGCGGTAGCAGATGTGATTAACAACGATAAGAGCATCAACGGCAAGATTAAGGTTGTCTTCATCGAGGATTACCGGGTATCCAACGCAGAGATCATCTTTGCGGCAGCCGATGTCAGCGAGCAGATTTCCACGGCTTCCAAGGAGGCTTCCGGTACCGGCAACATGAAGTTCATGTTAAATGGCGCCCTGACCCTGGGAACCATGGACGGCGCAAACGTGGAAATCGTGGAAGAGGTTGGTGAGGACAAGGCATTTATCTTCGGTATGTCCTCCGACGAAGTGATCAACTACGAGAATCACGGCGGCTACAATCCGATGGAAATCTTCAACAGCGACCAGGATATCCGCAAGGTGCTGATGCAGCTGATCAACGGCTACTACGCTCCAAACGATCCGGAGCTGTTCCGTGATATCTACAACTCTCTGCTGAACACCCAGAGCAGTGACCGCGCCGATACCTACTTCATCTTAAAGGACTTCCGCTCCTATGCAGAAGCCCATGAGAGAATTGACAAGGCATACCGCGATGAGAAGTGGTGGGCAGAAGCAGCGATTACCAATATCGCATGCAGCGGCAAATTTACTTCGGACAGAACCATCGAGGAGTATGTAAGAGATATCTGGCATCTGGAAAAGGTGAAGGTAGAGCTGTAATCGAAAAGCGAAAGAAAACGCAAAGAAGAATTGCAGAATAGAAAAGCAAGATAGAAATGCAAAAAAGAAACGGACCGGCCGGTCAGATGGCTGGTCCGTTTCTGCGTATAAGACGATTTTGTTGCGGGGACTTCTTTTTACTCCTGCTTTTCTCTTGCAGAACACGGTCCGGCCCGAAACAGGAGAGACGGTACGCTTTGCACGGCATCAAACACAGCGGTAATGGCCGGATTTCCGAGAAGAAAGACGACCGGAACGGCCAGAAGGAGCAGAACGGTTACCGACCGCCTGGAATGGACGTTGATGCGTTCAAAAAAGCCGAAATACTGCATCAGGTCCCGCAGAAGCCGGTGGAGTATGTATATTTGAAGGGTCCGCCTTCCGTAATCCGTAAAAAAATACCGCTTTTTCGGAACCAGCACCATAAGGCTGAAGGACAGGACGGAAGCGGTCAGATACCAGAAGAAACGGATGAGAGCGCCGTATGGATACAGGCCTTCGCCCAGAAGCTGATATCTGGAGCCGTAGATGATTTTGTAGTATGGGTATAGATAATCATAGGCTCCCAGCAGGATAACCGCTGCCAGGAGAATCCCGGTTCCCAGCAGGACAAACCGTGGTTTCCAGCAAAAGAACCGCTTCTTGTCCTGTTCTCGTGCAAAAAATCCGGCATAGAAAAAGGGCGCGAATGCGATGACCCGGTCCATGGCAAGAAAATCATCCAGGGAATTCTGATAACCGGCAAGCAGGCTGATTCCCAGGGAAAGGGCCAGGACCGCTGCCGGGGACAATTCGATGACGGCCGGAATGGTCAGATACCACAGGGCCAGCGCCAGCAGATACCAGGGAGCGCCGCTTTCGTGGAAGAAATCAATGGCCGGTCCGATGGAGCCGCCGGCCAGCCCTTCCGTGAAGTGTGCCAGTACCTTAAAAACCAGGTAAAGCCACAGCAGCTGGAGCAGGCGGTCGGTCCGAAAGCTTCTATCCCGGTACATGCCCTTGGAAAAATACCCGGATACAAAGGCAAAGCAGGGCATATGAAAGGCATAGATCAGACAGCGGATGTTATAGGTAAAACGTGTCTTTTCCAGCGGCAGCAGGAAATGTCCGGCCACAACCAGAAGCATAAGGATGAATTTTAAATTGTCAAAATAAGCATCTCTGGCGTGGTGTGGGCTGCGGCTTCGCATGAGGGCCTCCGTTGTGTTTTCTGGTTTCTTTAATTCCAGTATTTTTTCATATATTCAGGCAGAGAATCGGTGGATAATGAGAATTTTTCTTTGATTTTTGTCTCGGCAGTTTCTTTTGACATGCCAAGCTCCTGGCAAAGCTCGATAAAGCCTTTGGCGGCCTTTTCAGTGATTTGCTCCGTTACTTCTTTTGTGGTTCGTTCGGTTGCCTGACGTTCAATCCAATCTCCTGCATTGCACATGTGGCTGACTCCCTCCTCCATATCGGAATCCATCCGGATTCCGGCTTCATGTAAAAATTTGATTTTTTCTTCTTTTTTCAAATGATTGCTGCTGATTACCTGAAGCAGCTTTAAGACGCTGTCTTCGACTTCTGTTTTGTCATTCAGCCGCAGCAGAATAACGTGAATCAAATCATAAATATCCCGGTCTCTTTTTACATTTCCAATCATATCACATTTTTCTATGTGATACAAGGTGGCGGTGTTTGCGGAATCTGGTTGCCTCACCAGACAAGCTACGATACAATAGAGAGTAGAATCGAGGATACAACAGGAGAGCATTATGTCAAATATCATAGAAATAACAAATTTTGAAGCGCCGGAGCTGGATATCTACGCCCGGCTTTCGGAAAATCAGCTTCTGCATTATTACGAACCGGCCAATGGAATCTTTCTTGCAGAAAGCCCGAAGGTGATTACGCGCGCACTTGACGCAGGCTGTGTGCCGATGTCGGTTCTGCTGGAGCGCAGGCATGTGGAAGGAGAAGGGAAGGAAATCCTCCGGCGGTGCGGGGAGATTCCGGTTTATACCGCAGAATTCGAGGTGCTGACGAAGCTGACCGGATTCCAGCTGACCAGAGGGATGCTGTGCGCCATGTACCGTCCGCAGCTTCCCACGGTGGAACAGCTCTGTGCCCGTGCCAGACGGATTGCGGTGCTGGAAAATGTGATGAATCCGACAAACGTAGGGGCAATTTTCCGTTCGGCGGCCGCGTTGAATATGGATGCGGTGCTTCTGACCTCCGGCTGCAGCGATCCGCTGTACCGGAGAGCCAGCCGGGTAAGCATGGGAACGGTTTTTCAGGTGCCGTGGACCTATTTGAATCAGGGGGAGCCGGATGCCGGAAGGGGGATCCGCCGTCTGCAGGAGCTGGGCTTCCGGACCGCGGCGATGGCTCTGCGGGAGGACACCGTCCGCATCGATGACCCGAAGCTTTTGGCGGAGGAGAAGCTGGCGGTTGTGCTGGGCACGGAAGGGGACGGACTGGCAGACTGCACCATAGCCGGCTGTGATTATACGGTAAAGATTCCCATGACGCATGGGGTGGACTCGTTAAATGTGGCAGCAGCCAGCGCGGTTGCATTCTGGGAGCTGGGAAAGCGGGGATAAGTTTTCCGGAAAAGGGGGAAGGGTTTGAAATTATCATCATTTTTTTATTTTGCGGCGTTTGGCGCGAAAACTATCTTGTTTCAAAAGAAAATGCCGATTCTCGGCACCATCATCCTGACGGATAAGTGCAATCTTTCCTGTAAGCATTGTTCGGTAAATAACATCACGGCAGTGATTCATCCGTACCCGCAGATTCAGTCGGAGATGAAAACGCTTTACGAAATGGGCGTAAGAATCCTGTTTTTCTGCGGAGGGGAGACTTTTCTGTGGGAGGACCAGGGAAAAACGCTGCGGGATTTGGTAATCGAAGCGAAGCGGATGGGTTTTTTGATTGTAAATACGGTAACGAACGGCACCTTCGGGCTGAATCTGCCGGAGGCGGATCTGATCCTTCTCAGTCTGGATGGGGACCGGGAGAAGCATAATGAGATTCGCGGAAACACCTACGACACGATTATGGAAAATATCCGGCGCGCGCCCACGGACAACATCTGCTTCTATATGGCAGTGAATCAGATTAACAAGGATACCATCCGCCATGTCTGCATGACGGCAAAGGAGATGAAGCAGGTGCGGGCGGTGTCATTTAACTTTCACACACCTTACCCGGACACGGCAGAGCTTGCCCTTTCCAGGGAGGAAAAACGGGCCTGCTGCGAGGAAATCGTCCGGATGATGAAGGCCGGCGCACCGGTTTTTAATGTAAAAAGCGCATTTCCGTACATCATCGACAACCGCTTTCCAACCCCATGCAGCCAGTGTGTGGTCATGGAGAACGGAACCATAAGCATCTGCGGACGATGCATCGATGTGCCGGGGCTTTGTGAGCAGTGCGGGTACTTTTTTGTAGCGGAATATACCCTTCTGTTTCAGGGGAATGTGAAGGTAATCTGGGAGGTCCTGCGGACCTATCTCAAGTACATATAAGGGGAAATCAGACAAGTTAAAGAAACAGGCAGGTGGATATGGGATTTTTTACAACAGCAGCAAGGATATGGCTGACCAGAAGCTTTCAGCCATTTACATTTCGAAAGGAATACGACAATCAATTGGAATTTCAGGATTGCAGTAATCTGGGACTTTATGTTCACATTCCGTTCTGCAGGAGCCTCTGCACCTTCTGCCTGTACTGCAGGGAAGTATATTCGAAGGAAACGTGCAATCGCTACATAGACAATCTGATTCAGGAAATTCATCTTGTGGGCCGCCGCCTGAAGACGGAGAACGGAGCCGAAAAGGGGAATGAGGCCGAAAAGGAGAACGGGGCAGCCGGTTTTTCAGGAAAAAAGCAGGTTACCAGCCTGTATTTCGGCGGCGGAACACCGGCTCTCGCGGCGGAGCGGCTGGGGGAGATTATCGGGGCAGTCCGGGAATATTTTATCATTACGGAGGGCATCGGGCTGGAGCTTCATCCGGAAAATGTAACCGAAGAAACCCTGCTTTTGTTAAAAGAAGCCGGTGTGACGAAAATCAGTATCGGCATCCAGTCCTTTCAGAAAAAGTTTCTGTCCCTGCTGGAAAGAAGAGGAGGCAAGCCTTCGGACCTGGCAGAGGCTCTGCGAAGGGTACCATTTGAGACGGTGTCCATGGACTTTATTTTTGCGCTGCCGGGACAGACCATCGATGACCTGACGGCGGACATTGAGCTGGCATTTTCGAATGGGGCGAACCATATCGCCATCTATCCGTTTATTGATTTTACCTTTACGGACAGTAAGGTGGCGGCCATGGGGAAGAAGGAGAAGCGGCGGCTGCTGGATGAGGTCACCCGGTACTGCCGGGAAAAGGGGTATGCGCGGGATTCCATCTGGACCTTTTCGAAGGATGGCTGTGCGAAATATTCTTCCATGACCAGGGAGAATTTCCTGGGATTCGGCTGCTCGGCCGCCACGCTTTTGATGGACCAGTTCAAGGTCAATACCTTTTCGACAGAGGAGTATGAAAAACGAATCCGGCAGAAGAAACTTCCCACCTCCCTTACCACACGATTTACCAGACGGCAGAGGATGATCTACTACCTGTTCTGGGCGGCCTACAGCACCAGAGTGAATCCGAAGGAGTTTGAGGGATTCTTCGGTGTGCCGTTAAAGCGCATGTATGGACCGGAACTCTGGCTGGCGGAAAGGCTGGGCTTTGCAAAGCAGGTGGACGGGGTGTACGAAATGACCGGGAAGGGCGCATTTTATTATCATTATTATGAAAATTATTATACACTTTCGTATATCGACCAGATGTGGGGAACCATGCGGAAGGAAGCATTTCCGGAGGGGATGAAGTTTTAAGGGTCCGCGTCTCTTTCACTGGAAAAAAGGAGGGAAAAATATGTACATTCGTGAATATCAGCCATCGGACTGCCCTGATATGGCAAAGCTTTTCTATGACACGGTCCATACGGTGAACGCCAGGGATTACACGGAGGAACAGTTGAATGTCTGGGCCTCCGGAAGGGTTGACCTGGACGCATGGAACCGGTCATTTTTGGCCCATGATACCGTGGTTGCGGTCGAAAAGGAGAAAATCGTGGGCTTTGGAGATCTGGATGATACCGGCTATCTGGACCGGCTGTATGTTCATAAGGACTGCCAGGGACAGGGAATTGCCACCGCAATCTGTGAAAGGCTGGAGCGGGGCGCATCGGGAAAACGGATTACCACTCATGCCTCCATCACGGCGAAGCCATTTTTTGAACAGAGAGGCTACCGGACGGTGAGGGAACAGCAGGTGGAACGTCAGGGGATTTATCTGACGAATTATGTAATGGAAAAATAAGTAATGGAATCAGTGATGAAAAAATAAGGGATAGAAAAACCCGCCTCCTCATACATTGGTATCAGGAGGTTTTTTCATGTGGAAAATGCAGGATTTCAAACAGAAGCTGGGGAAATCCCTTATGCTCAGCGCGATTGCGCTCTTTACCCCTTATATGGCAACGCTGGGCTGGACAGGCAGTCTGGCCGGAAGCAGGCCGCTTCCGGAACCGGTAAGCGCAGTTCCGGCTCCGGGGCTTTCCAGCGGAAAAACCATCATCCTGGACCGGGAGAAGGAGGTGAGGATGGATGCAGAGCAGTATCTGATCGGTGTGATTGCCCATCAGATACCGGCGGATTACCAGATAGAGGCGCTGAAATGTCAGGCGGTGATTGCCCGGACCTACCTTTACAGTCTGCTTGACGGGAAATCGGAAGCTTATGAGTCGGAGCTGGATGTGGATTACCTGGAGCCTGCCCGGATGGAAAAGCTGTGGGGAGCAGAGAAGTTTGATGAGTATTATCAGAAACTGGAAAGGGCCGTGGCGGAGACCAATGGAATCGTAATGATGCAGGAGGGGCGTTACATTGACGGTCTGTTCTGCCGCTGCAGCGCCGGAAGGACCAGACCGGGCGGGGAGAGCCGTCCTTATCTGGCCAGCGTGGACTGCTTAAGCGACATGGAGGCGGAGGATTATCTGCAGGTAAAGGAGTGGACGCCGGATGAATTTTCAAGGCGGATCAGCAGCATTCCAGGTGAGCGTCCGGTGTCTGCGGACCAGGTGCCGGGGCAGATTCAGATTGGAGAGCGGGATGAGGCCGGATATGTGACGCTGGTTCAGATTGGAAATTACCAGTTTTCCGGGGATGAGGTCCGATATGCCCTGGGGCTGAATTCTTCATTTTTCCGTCTGGAGAATGCGGAGGGCAATGTGCGCGCGGTAGGAAAGGGAATCGGCCATGGATATGGGCTGAGCCAGTACGATGCCAACCGGAAGGCGGAAGACGGGTGGACATTTGATGAGATTTTAAATTATTTTTATCAAAATATTATGCTGGTTTTTGAATAAGTCTTTTTGCTTTGGTAAGAATATTACCGAGGTGATAAAGGTGAAGGAAAAAGTAAATCAAATGTTCAAGGATAAGCTTACCCTTGTGATGTTGGTGCTGGGCCTGCTGACTATAGTTTCTGCGGCAGGTGTGATGACTCTCAGAAAGAGCCGGACAGAAGAAAGTCCATACTTAAATATGGAAGGAGCGCCGGAGCATCTGGCGGATGAGGCCGGAGGCGGGAGAAATGCTGCCGGAGATTCCGATGCGGCCAGAGAAGGCGGTTTGTCAGACGATGGCGGCAGCCTGCTGGCAGACGGCGGAGAAGGAGAAAATGGAAATGCAGGCGGCCTGGAAGCGGCTGCGGACGATGCCGCAGAGGAAGCCGGGGAAGCCGCCGGGAAAGCGGCCGGAGCGAATGCTTCGAAAGGCAGAGCGGATGATGGAAAGGCCGGAAAACGGACGGAGAAAGCGGATGAAGCAGGCAGCCTGGATGGAGACAGCAGTCTTCTGGCAGATTCCGGGGAGAACGGAGCAGACGCGGCGCCGGCCGGAGCCGGAGCCGATGCGGCAGAGGGCCTGATGCTGGAGTTTGCCGAAGGCCAGACCATGGCATGGCCGGTGTCCGGCAATGTGCTTCTGGATTACAGCATGGACTCTACCATCTATTTCCCCACCCTGGAACAGTACAAATGCAATCCGGGTCTGGTCATCCAGAGCGATGTGAGCCAGCCGGTGGCAGCTCCTGCGAATGCCAGAGTGCTGGAAACCGGAACGAATGAGGAGATTGGCAGTTATGTGGTTCTGGACCTGGGAGATGATTATGCCCTGACCTGCGGCCAGTTAAAAGAGGTGCAGGCGGTGAAAGGGGAATACCTGGAAAAGGGACAGGTTCTGGGCTATGTGGCAGAGCCGACCAAGTATTATACTCTGGAAGGTCCCAATGTATTTTTTAAGGTTACGAAGGATGGAAAAGCGGTAGACCCGCTGGATTATCTGGAGTAAGAAAAAGAGTGCTGCACATGGGAAATCCGGAGTGAGAAGCAGCATATATGAGAAGAGGCGAGGCGTCTGTTTGGGTTCAGGCTGCACCGCCTTTTTTCTCGTGTTTTCTTCCTGATGCCGGGGAAAAGAGAATAAAACAGAAAAAAACAGTCATATTTACAGAAGTTTTACATATTCTTTAATTGTGCCGTCTGGTTTCCGGGGCGCAATATTGATAAGCTAAAGGAAGAATGTTGTATGATGATTGGGGAAAATCAGGAAATGAAAAATCAGGATTTAAAAAAATTTAAAAGCAGCTCGTTTCAGGTTAAGAGCAGCTGTGCGATCAGCCTGCTGATGGCGAAGCTGGAGGTTGTAAATGCGGAGCTGGCATTGAAGCTGGGGAGGAATGTGCTGATCCATACATGTGCGAGAGTGAAAACGGTGGAAAGCATCCAGGCGAAATGCAGGAAAAAGGGTTATGAGCCCACCTTTGAAACGGCAATGGAAAAGATTAATGACATCGTGGGAGT
>JAUNPZ010000117.1:0-1743 GCA_030536455.1 Lachnospiraceae bacterium
ACAAAAAAGGCCGCTTCCCCTCCGCACCCTTCTCGATGCAGTTCAGAAACAGCCTTCTGCTCATTCTCTATTGCTTTTCAACCTTACTCAAACTTCCGGTAAGCGTCATTATAATACATGGTACCGTCTTCCTCCGGCATCGCCGCATCAACGGTATACACCTCGCCGTTCTCCTGCAGGATCAGTCCGCCCTCCAGCTCATAATTCTCGGTAAAGGTGTTTACGATGGACTCCACAACGGCGCGGATCTTCGCCTCGTCATCCGAGCTGGTAATCTGGCTTAAGTTCAGGGTTGCCTTCCCATCGCTCTCCTCAAAGCTTACCACCTCAGTTCCTTCCTCCAGGACCTCGTACTCCACCATCAGATCCACGATTCCCTGAGCATCCAGCTCCTCCGTCTCCAGTCCGTCCATCTCCTGAATCAGCCCGGTATTATCCTTATTAATCCGGTAGATGGAAACCGTCATCATCTCCGGCAGGTTTTCATTGCCGCTGTTGCGCAGCTCCATGGTGTCTGCCTTCACCGTCTCCTGCGTCGGCATGGTAGCCATCGCTTCGTTTCCGTTCTCCTTCTCTGGGGTAGGGGTACATGCTGCTAAAGACAGCACCATCATGGCAGAAGCCAAAAGCATGATGCATTTTTTCATCATAAAAATCCTCCTTAATTATTCTCTTTTTCCCGGAACCACTGGTTCAGGCAGGTAAGGGCATGGGTCAATGCATCAAGCTCCTCCTTCGACAGCCTGTCCGTCACACTCTGAATCATCTCCTGATGAAAACGGGCGTGATGCTCATAAGCCGCTCTTCCCTTTTCGGAAAGGGAGATATAGACAACCCGCCGGTCCGTCTGTCCCCGTTCTCTTGTCACATAGCCTTTTTTTACCAGACTGTTCATGGCAATGGTAAGGGTTCCCACGGTAACTGACAGCGCCCTGGCAATGGTTGACATGTTCTTCGGTTCATCCACGCCGATTGCCTCAATTACATGCATATCATTATCGGTAAGTTCCTGAAACTCCGAAGTAGCAAGGGCCTTCCTTTCAATCTCCAGAATGTCCCGGAACAGATTTACCAATACCTCGTTCAAGGTTCCGTAACTGTCCACGCAAATTCCTTTCTCAGCTTTCGCTTCTGTAATAACTGCTCCGTATATCTGCAGGCAGCTACTCTCCGTTCTTCGCGTACCTGCTGATTATACATGATTTTTTCAGGTTTCACAACCGGGTATTCCTTATGAAATTCTTACAAGGTTGTGATTTTTTTGTGTATTTTCCTTTTTTATCGGTTTTCCGTCCGTTTATATCCGGTTTTCAATCGGTTTTCCCGCCGAAATCCGCCCCAAAGACCAGACGGCCGAACGCATCGCCGCGCTCCTCGAAATTCTTAAAAATGCCGTAGCTGGCTGCTGCCGGAGAGAGCACGCAGCTTCTTCCCGGCCGGGTAACAGCCTTCGCCGTCTCCACCGCGTCCGCAAGATGCTCTGCCGGGTGAAGCCGCTCCGGCCTTAAAAATTCCGGATAACCGGACCGGATTTCTTCCAGAATCCGCTTTCCCGTCGCCTCCATCAAGATAATATGAGGCACCGGACTGTCCGACAGATACTCAATCAAATCCTTATAATCAATCCCCCGGTCCATCCCGCCAATCAGCACCGTATCCGCATCCGTCAGCGTGTTCAGCGCCTGAATGGTGGTATCGCAGATGGTGGAAATGGAATCATCGTAATACTTCACCCCGTCCTTT
>JAUNPZ010000117.1:1843-6874 GCA_030536455.1 Lachnospiraceae bacterium
TTCCGCGCCCGTCCTCTCCCAGGTCAACCGCCGGAATCACTTCCGCCCGGCAGCTTCCCTCCTCCGGCAGACACTGCACATTGCAGAGCAGCACATCTCCCGGCTTCTGGTTCCGGTAAATCTGCTCCTTGGCCGCCACGTATTTCTCCATGGTGCCGTAATGGTCCAGATGCTCCTCATGGATATTTAAGAGGACGGCGGTATGAGGCGAAACGGTCATGTACTCCAGCTGATGGCAGGAAAGTTCAAATACAATCTCCGTATCCTCCTCAATCTCATCCATCCGGTCAAAGGCCGGGATTCCGATATTTCCGGCAATCATCGCCCGGCGGCCGGCCGATTTTAATATATGGTACAGCAGCGAGGTGGTCGTGCTTTTTCCCTTCGTTCCGGTGATTCCCACAATCTGCTCCCGGAACAACTGGAAAAACACCTCGGTCTGAGAGAGAATCCGGCAGCGGTAATCCTCCACCGGGCGCTCCAGCACGATGCCGGGGCTTTTAAATACCACATCATAATCATCCATGGTCTTCTGGTAATCCGGCCCGGTAATCCAGTCAATCTCCTCATCCGGCAGCCAGTTTTTTGCCATCTGGTCCGAGATGGCCAGCGTCTTGTATGCTTTCGTGCGCTGCAGCATCCGGTAGGTAGACTGTCCTTCCCGTCCGAATCCCAGAAGAAGTACCTTTTTCCCTGCCACCCAGGAATCTATCTGCGTCATTTTCCGCCTCCGATTTTTACTTTATTTGTAATGGTTCCGCACCAGCGCCTTCCACTTCTCCGGCACCAGATTCTCCTCATCAAAGGACGAGGAATATAAATCCCCGATTTCCAGATACCGCTCGTAAAGCCCGGTGGTTTTATAATACACGAACAGCTTCGGCAGCTCCTCTCCCGCCAGCTCCATCCGCCGGATGGTCAGCATAATGGCAGTATTGATCTCGTCCCGGCTGCCCACACATTCGAATGGTTTTTCCTCCTGGATTCCCACAAGCTGCTCCAGGGTTCCCAGCATGGTCTCATCCTCCAGCATATCCGTCCCGAAGATTTCCTGCACCGCCTCCCGCTCCAGAAACGGAGAAAGAATCAGGTACACGAACAGACACTTCGGGCAATGGCCGCACCACACATCCGCCTTGCTTCCCACGTTGCAGCTTCTGAAGATGCCATGATACGCCTTACAGCCCGCAAAATACCGGGCAATCTGAAACTCGCTTAACGGCCGCAGCATACTGAAATAATAGCTGCTTCCCGGCAGATATTCCGCCGCATAATTATGAAAATCCTGCTCATATTTAAAGCTCTTGGAATACTGATGGTTCACCGTGCTTCCCTGAACCGTACTCTCATTGGCGCTGGATTCATTGGACAGTGCAATAAAAGGAAGGTGATAAAGCCTGGCCGCGATCAGCGCCGAAAATGACACGATTGCGGAGAACGGGGTATGACCGTTTAAAAATCCCCGCTGATTCAGCTCCAGCATATTTTTATCCAGGGTACGTCTGGCGGAAATCACATGGTCTGCGGAAAGCCCGGCCACCTCTGCGGTATGGACCGTGGCGCCGCGCGGATTGATGATATAGCCGTAGATATCCTCCCCCGCCTCTTTTAAAAGCTCCAGAGTAACTACCGAATCCTTGCCGCCGCCGATGGGAACCAGAACACGCACCGGGGTGTCCGAAGCCTCCGCAGACGCCTCTCCCAGGGCCGGACAAGCCGGACCGTCCGCCAAAATCTCCATAAAATTCTCCGGCTCTGCGCCTTCAATCTGATTCACATAAAAGAACTCGCCCAGCCCGTTAAAATACAAATCCTTCCACCAGGCAATCTGCTTCTCATCCAGTGTCCCGGCCTGCACAAGCACCCTGGGGGAACAGGTAATCTTCCAGTAGCTGACCAGCTCCACCATGCCCAGAGAAAAAATCATCCTTTGCAGAAGTCCGTCCGCCGCTGCGCCGCTTCCGGCCGTCTTCACTTCCCCGGCCGCCTGCACATGTTCCGTCACCGACACGCCTTCTGCCGCCTGCGGCTTCGGAAATCTCCAGGTTGGTGCAAATTCCGCCAGACCGGTAATCTGAAAATGATACGTCACCTTCAGCTCCGCTTCCGTCTCGCAGACCTCATAGCTTTTATAAATAAATTCCGGATACTGTTTCCGAAACGCCCAATATTGATCCGTATGGTTCCTGTTATTTTCCATAAAAAATCCTTCCGTTCATCTGCCTGGCTCTTGTTCCTCTTCCGGGCAGGAGTAAACTTTCACGCTTTGCAACCTTGATTATAGCCGACAACCCTGAGTTTTGCAATGATATCCCTTAAAAAAGAGGCCTGCCCGCAGGATTCTCCTGAAAAAGAAAAGGCCCGATTCCCTGCGAACCAGACCTTTTCCGTATCATCTCTGTTTTTCCATCATTTTACTGCTCCAGCATCTTCAGGATAAAATCCACGGACCGGTGGATTCCGTAGGCCGCACTGTTGATGCACAAATCATAATTCACCGCATCGCCCCATTTCTTTCCGGTAAAATAATGATAATACCGGGTATGCTGCCGGTCTGCCTTCTTCACCGTCTGGCGCACCTGCTTTAACGGCATCTCACTGTGAATCTGCATGATCCGCCGGATCCGCTGCTCCAGGGGAGCCGTGATAAAGATGCTCACATGAGGAATCCGGTTGTTGGTCAGAATCTGGTCGGCGCACCGTCCCATGACGATAAAATCCTCCCGCTTCGCCATATCGCAGATTAAATCACTTTGATTGAAAAATACCGCATCCCGCTTGGACAGTCCATGATAACGGCTGAACTGCCGGATGCGCTCCTTTATGGTCATCCGGGCGGCCGCCTCAAAGGCGCGCGGCGCATCGCCGGGCTTCATCACATGGTCATATCCGGCACGGTCCTGCACGGCATCCTTCTCCGCCTCCAGGCGCTTTAACACCTCCGAAAAGATTTCCGCATCATAATAATTCATCTTCAGCGCATCCGCCAGCTTAAAGCCAATCTCATTGCCGCCGCTGCCGTAGGTACGGCCGATACAGATAATCAGATGGTCCTTTTCCCCGAAACGCTTCTTTAAATTCAGCGTATTTAAACTTGCCATCTCCGGGTTCAGGATATCGCCGTCGCCAAAGCTGGTGGGAAGCTCCATGACTTCCTTTAAAATGCTGTTATACTCGCGCATAATCATTTTACGCATTTCCTTATCGGAAACGGTGCGGGCCATGTTGCTGATCAGCGCCAGCTCACTTCTCACCTGATGCGCCTTCCATCGGTCATTCATCAGATTCACCAGCTCATTGACGCAGCCCTCCCGGTCACGGTTAAATACACGCCCCAGAGAGGAACCAAGCTGCGCGTAAACCTCCGCATCCAAATCATAGATGCGCTCCGCAAGCTCCTTAAGCATTTCCTGACTGTACTTCATCGTTTGTCCCCCTCCTTATAAAAAGAATAACAGCATGTCCAGCACGAAGACCGGGATTAAAAATGCCAGCGACCAGGCCAGATAGCCGAAAAATGACGGCATCCGGATACCATTTTCATCCGAAATCGCCTTCACCATAAAGTTCGGCGCATTGCCGATATAGGTATTGGCTCCCATAAACACCGCGCCGCAGGAGATGGCCGTCAGCACCGGAACGGATACCATTCCCAGCGTGGTGGCGATTCCCTCGGTAAAGCCAAGAGAGCCTGCCGTCGTTAAAAATACCAGATAGGTGGGCGTATTATCCAGGAAGCTGGACAGCGCGCCGGTCACCCAGAACATCTGGAAGGGCTCCGTAATGCCAAGGCCTGCGCCCTTTGCCTTCAGAATCATCAGCGCCGGCTGCATAGTGATAAAGATTCCCACGAACAGAACTGCCACCTCCCGGATTGCGCCCCAGGTAAAATGGTTCTTCCGGCGAATCTCCTTGTCGGTTGTCCGAAAAGATAAAAATGCGGCCAGCAGGATAATCGCAATCTCAATCACAGCCGGATAGGTCAGCGTCACCTCGCCGAACAGATGGATTCCCCGCACATGTCCTTCTGCATTTAAGAAGGCCGGAAGGCTGGGAAGGGTTCCGCTTAAAATCACAGCCGCCACGATCATAACCACAAAAATCAGGTTGTGAAGACCGCTCAGCTTAATCTCCGTACCGGGCTTGCTGATATCCGGCTTGTGTCCCTCCGCGATGTCCTTCCGGTACGCCCGGCGGTCCAGCCAGTAGAACACAAACAGAAGCACCAGCATATTAAACACAAAAACAGGAAGAAGATGCATGCTCCAGAAAAACGGCACACCTCTCATAAATCCCATCAGAAGAGGCGGGTCGCCAATCGGGGTCAGGCATCCGCCGATATTGGAAATCAGGAAGATAAAAAAGACCATGATGTGGCTTTTTCTTTTTCTCCAGGAATTCATCTTAATCACCGGACGGACCATCAGCATACTGGCTCCTGTCGTTCCAATCCAGCTGGAAAGAAGCGTTCCCAGCGCCAAAAGCCCCACATTGATGCGCGGGGAACCTGCCAGGTCACCCTCCATGGTAATATTGCCCGTCACGCAGAACAGGCCGAACAGCAGCACAATAAAGGTCAGGTAATCATTTACCAGACATTCCAGCACCGTCTCCAGCGCCGTTCCCGCCCCAAACGTAAGGGCAAACGGAACGATAAATAAAATCGACCAGAGGCCCACCACCAGCGGCTGGTGCTCCTCCCACCACTCCGCCTTTACCAGCGGAAGCACAGCGATGCACAGCAAAAGACCTGCAAACGGAATGCAGAGCCATAACGGCGCGGCCGCTGCTCCGGACGACGCGGCGGAACCCCCGGCCTCCGCCGCCAGGCAGGTTCCGGCACCGGCTGCCAGCATGGCGCACAGGCCGGCAAGAAATATCATCCACTTCTTCAACACAATCTCCTCCCTCTTTAATCAACACTTTTTCATTCAGTAAGCGCTTTCATTTTTCACACACAATCCCGCATTATAACACAAATTACAGCAAATGCAAGGAATGATATTTTTTTGTCATAGTTTGGAGGAAATT
>JAUNPZ010000117.1:6974-9172 GCA_030536455.1 Lachnospiraceae bacterium
TTTGGAGGAAATTGCCCGCTGCGCCCTGCTGTTTCGCCTTCTATTTTCCTACGATTCCACCCAGCCATACGCTGGCCCAGATTCCCGCCGCCGTTGCCAGAAGCGCCCCTGTCAGCGCATACCGGGTCTTGTGGATTCCCACGCTGCCGAAATACACGCTGAGGCAGTAAAACACCGTTTCCGTGCTGCTAAGCAGCAGGGAAGCCATAAGTCCCAGCGGGCTGTCCGGCCCCTGCTCCCGGAAAATATCCAGCATCAGCCCTGTTGCCGCCGAATTCGATACCAGACGAAGAAGGGAGATGGGCACCAGCTCCGCCGGAATATGAAAAAGGGACGCCGGTCCCTTTAAAATATCCCCAAGGAAGTCCAGAAACCCGGATGCGCGCAGCACGCCCACCGCTGTCAGAAGTCCCGCCAGGGTTGGGAACAGCTCCGCCGTCGTCCTCATTCCTTCCTTTGCGCCAATTAAAAAATCGTCAAACACCGGCCTTTTTGCCATCAGGCCGAAACCGATGATATAAAAGATGGCAAAAGGCATCAGTGCTGACGATATCCACATGAAAAAAGATATCCACATGATACGTTCTTCTTTTTCAGGTTTTCCACATTATATGGGGGTGGGGTGGGGAACATTCCTATTTATATGTTTCTATATTACTGCCCCGCAATCACACATTGATTTCCCTTCCGCTCCCCGCACGCCTTTTTCAGCTTTCCTGCGGCCACTGCCAGCATCAGCCCATTTAACTTCCGTGCGTGCTTCGGACAAATTTCAATGCACCGCATACAGGAAATGCAGATTTCCGTATCCGTCTCCCTGGGATTTTCCAAGGGGATTGCACCTGTCGGACACTTCCCGGCGCACAGTCCGCAGCCGGTACAGCTCTTTCCTGCCTTCGGCTTCAGCGGAATTCCCTTATACTCCCGGTAGGGATGATTTCCCTTCACAGACAGACCCGGTTCTGGAGCTTCTCCGTTCCAGTCCGCTTCCAGACTCTCTCTGATTTTCCTTCCAAATGCGTTCAGCTCTGCCCGGTCCGCTGCGTCCGGCCGCCCTGCTGCAATTTCATTTACTACCGAATGCTTTGCAACCGCTGTCACCGCCGCCCAGGGAAGAAAGCCCCGCCCCTCTAACGTCTCCTTCAGCTCCAGAAGCGTATCATCGTAATCCCGGTTTCCATAGACCACCTGTAATACGGCCCTTGCCCCGTTTCCCGTCATTTTCTGCAGACGTTTTACAGCGATTTCCGGCACGCGCCCGCCGTAGGAGGGTACGCTTACTGCCACCACATCTTCCTTTTTAAAAGCGTATTTTCCGAAATCCGTCCGCTGAAAAAGGTCGATTCCGGTCACATCCTCTGCTCTTTTTCCGGCTTCTCCGGCCGCCTCTGTCCATGCGGCAAGCAGGAAATCTGCCGCCTTTTTAGTGCCTCCTGTGGGGCTGAAATAGATGGAATAAATCATAGATCATCTGTCCTTTCCGGTTGATTTTTCTGTTGTTTTTCTGCTTCCGTTTTCTTTCAGAAGCAGACTATTTTTCTGTATAACCAGCCTGCAGGTCCACCTTTCCATCCTGGATAAATGCCAGCACCACTGCCGCGCACAAGATACAGCAGTTGCCCATAATCTGAGCCGGCGCAGTGGTTACCAGCAGCAGAACCACGCTTAACAATGCCAGGAAAATTCCGATGACAGAGATTGCCTTCAACTTCCTATCCGGCACATAAAACGCAGATTTCTTCCATAATTCCGGCAGCTTTTTCGGCAGGGCAAGAGCTACAAAACAAATCACGCCCCGGATTGCCGTGGTCAGAATTACGGTGCTGTTTGCGATGGTATTGATGTTGATTCCAAGGAGAATCGGCAGCAGGGCAACCAGATAAAACATCAGAAGAATCTTATGAGCGGTGCCGTATTTCTTATTGACTGCAGCCAGTCCCTTCGGAAGCCATCCATCCTGGCAGGCCTTCATAACCGGGAATACTACCATGCCGATACTGAAATTCAGAGTAGTCAGAAGAGCAAACATTGCCCCGCCTACCACAAAGAATGTGAACAGGGATTTCGGCATAAAGGTAACGGCGGACACGCTCAATGGCTGGTTCGCTGCCTGCTCCACCGGGATGCTTCCCGATGCGATGGCAGCCATCACTGCATATACTAACACAACTGCGGCCGTAGATACAATAATAACAAAT
>JAUNPZ010000013.1:0-1060 GCA_030536455.1 Lachnospiraceae bacterium
ATTTTCTTCCTGTACTGACAGCTGGAAGATTATTGAATTGGTCAGACAGTGTCTGACCAATCTGATCTCCGGAATAAACCACATAAAACTGTCTCATCTGCTTCAGGTTGGTCACAGAAAAACCTTTACCAAACTGAGCAGTCAGATACTTTGAAAGCTCATTCATCAGATATTTTCCATAAGAAGCCCGCTGTTCTCCATTTTGCTCCTCTTCAAAAATCATTCTCCCAATTTCAAAGTAAGTATATACCATAGAGAGGTTGATGGCTGTTTTTACATTTTTGCGAGCTTGTTCCAGCAGCTCGGAAACATTCCGAAAAAACTTTTCATTATTATTTTCCATCTCAATCCCCCTTTAAATGACTTTATTTCCTATTCGTTTTCTTCCTGCCATCCTTTACACACATCCACCCAGTTCTCATACCCGGAGCTTTCCTCCAGCTCCGGAATGGTCAGCTTCACCGCGCTGCTGCTGCTTCCGCAGGCCGGATACACAATTTCAAACCGCTTCAGGGATTCATCTAAAAATACCCGCACGCCTTCCTTCACGCCGAAGGGGCAGACGCCGCCCACCGCATGTCCCACCAGCCCGGTCACCTCTTCCGGCGAAAGCATCTTCGCCTTCGTGTGGAACAGCTCCTTATATTTGTGGTTGTCTACCTTGGCGTCCCCGGCCGCCACGATTAAAACCGCCTGTCCATCCACCAGAAAGGACAGTGTTTTTGCAATTCGCTCCGGTTCGCATCCCACCGCCTGAGCCGCCAGTTCCACCGTCGCGCTGGACACATCAAATACCTGTACCCGGTCTCCCAGACCCAAACCGTCCAAATGTGCCTTTGCAATCTCAAATGCCATAGTATTCGTCTCCTTTTCCGCCTACATCTGCTTCCGCACAATCTTATATTCATCGTAAAGCTGATAGTAAGGACATTCATACCGGCTGCTGGCAAGCATCCGGCTCATCTCATCCTCATCCAGATTTACCATACACCAGTATGCCTCTGAATCCTCATCATACACATAATTCGCGCAGCTGTCACAACTGCTTTTTCCTGCCATA
>JAUNPZ010000013.1:1160-43630 GCA_030536455.1 Lachnospiraceae bacterium
ATCCTCATCATACACATAATTCGCGCAGCTGTCACAACTGCTTTTTCCTGCCATACAACCACCGTCTCCTCTCCCTATCTGAACGCTCCGGCTGTTCGAAAAGCCGCCGCCCGCTCTGATTTCATGCATCCCGGCCTCACCTCCGGAAATAGTTCTCCAAAAGCTGTATGGCCACGCTTCCCGGCCGCATCTGCCGGTGGGCCTCCTCAAAGGTCAGCCATTCCGCCCGGTCCACTTCCCCGGAGATATGGAAGTCGGCCTTCTTCACATGGGCCTCAAAGGCCAGCATCAGCATATCCTTCTTTTCAAAGTAATAGCTCCTGGTATAGTGGATTTCCTCCACATCCAGTCCCAGCTCCTCCTTGACCTCCCGTGCGGCGGTCTCCTCTGCCGTCTCCCCGCATTTCACATATCCGGCAATGCACACATAAAACTGCTCCGAAACGTAGCCCTGGCGAATCAGCGCCGCCTCGTCAAACTCATTCACCACCAGCGTGATGGTACAGGCATAGGGCATATCGAACCATGGCCGCCCGCAGTTCTCGCAGTAAGGCACCAGCCCCTCATCCCCGATTTCCCGCCTCTTAAGCTCCGCCCCGCACCGGGGGCAATGTATAAATTTCATCTTCGTTCATGGCCTCTTTTCAATTTTTCATAAAGGATATAGGAACGCAGCGCTCAGTCCTACATCATCGACCGGTATTCCTGCTTCCACTCTTTTACCAGTTCAGCCGCGCACTCCAGACGTTTTTCGGAATCCTGCTCGAACATCCGGTCAATCTTCTTTACCTCTTCCGACTCCAGTCCCTTCTGTCTGGCCGCCGCTATCTTTTTCTCCCAGCTTCCCTGGCTGGTTCCGCTTAACAGGATCCGGTAGCGGTCCGATAGCGGAAGCGTGGGGCAGAACGCCTTCAGACAGTAAATCCACTCCAGGATATCTTCATTTTTGCTGTCATAAAAATATGCCTTATCATAAGCGTGAAAGGCCTTCTCGAACTGGAACATCCTGGCATGACAGGCCCCCAGGCAGCACCAGATGCGGCTGAAAAAGCCGTCATCCACGGCCCCGTCCCTGGGCAGCTCCAGAAGCTTTTCATACATGGGAATGGCCTTTCCATACTGCTTCTTTTCAAACAGATAATCCGCCCTGGCTTTTCGAAGCTCCGCCGGAGGCTTCTTCCGAAGCTGAATCAGCGTCTGGCGGTAGCGGTTCACCTCCGCCGCAGTGTAATAGCTGCATTCCGTCAGAAGCATCAGAAGCATGTTGTCAGGATTTTCCTCGCTCTTCTTCCAGTTTTCCAGTCTCCCGGCCAGGAATTCCATCCCCAAATCTTCCCGGATAAAATGAATCAGCCGCTCATCGATAAAATCATCCAGGGCCAGCAGCGGATTCTCATAGATTACATAGCAAAGCTCCTGGGAGGAGTAAAGACGCACTCCCAGCTCCGGCACCTCAAAGGGATGCCTGACCGGTTCCATCCGGCACAATAGTAAACTCATATCGTTATCTCCCTGCGTATCACACAATCGGAGGCCGGAAACAGTTCTCCGAACCCTTTATCCTGAATCATCACCGCCATGGTATTTTCATTGACAAATCCCACCTTTAACTGAATCCGGGTGGTCTTATTGGGCCGCTCCGGGAATCCCTCCAGAGGCACGCGGACCTCCGTCCTTTTTCTGGAATCCAGCGGCTGAATCTGAAAAACCAGCTCCTTCTGATTGTCCAGGATAAACTCCAGAGTGCTCTTTGCCTCGTACCAGCTGTCGCCGGATGCGGCAATCACAAGCTGGGTGGGCTTTTCATTATGCATCACTTCCAGGGAAACCGCGGATTTCAGCCTCCCCTCACAAATCATCACATAAGGGAATTCCGATTCCTCCGCCAGGTTGTCTTTGGCCTTGCAGGCCGCTCCCTTTACGAACAGATTGGATTCCCCGTACACCTTTCTCCGCCTGCAGATTAATTTCATAAAATCAACCGCCCAGGACGGCTTATCAAAGCCGCGTCCGGTCAGCAGGATGGAGGAAAACAGCTTTCTGGACAAAAGCCGCTCCCCGTGGGTGCACAGGATACCGTCCATCTTTCCGGCCCCGGTTTCCGTATCCAGGATATCCAGCCGGACCTTATCCTCCAGAATCTCATAGTCCGAAAGCACCGTGGACTGACGGATTCCTCTCTGAATCTTCATTTCATAGTAGCGCAGGCCGTTCTGGGACAATTCAAACAATCCCACCAGATTGGACCACACCTCTTTTTTCTGTCCCAGCACATAGTACAAAAAGCTTTCGCCATGGCTGATTACATGAAAATGGTTTCTGGGAATTCCCAGATAATCCGCGCAGTACAGCAGACAGTCCATGATCCGGCTGTCCACATCCGGCAGCGTCACCACCATCTGGCGGATCCGTTCGGTTCTGCATTCCTTCATCGGCTGCTGAAGCGCCAGCTTCAAAAAGCGCTCCAGAAGCTCCTGGCCGCTGTATGCGGTATCTCCTATGGTGACTGCCCCATTCCTTCCGGCAAGGCTTACCAGCTTGTCCGCGATCACACCTTCTCCGGTCAGGTTCATGCCGTAGGCATCCTCGCCTGCGGCCCACTGGTCCTCACTCTTCTTCCTGCAGATAACAGTCGGCAGGGACCATACCTTGTCATTTTCACTGCAGCTGATCTGTGTATAAGCATCACACAGGTCCAGCCCGATTACAAGTCCGTCCATAGACAGCCCCCTTACTCATTTGTTTCATATCATTATGGCACCAGCGGGAATAATTCCTCCAGCGCCCCGTTCTTCATCAGGTAATCCTGCATACTCTTCTTTAATCCAGCTTCTTCTTTCATGCTCAGGCAGAGGCCCATGTCATTCAGGCTGGCAAAACGGCTTTCCTTCAGATTCTTTGAAAGCAGCTCGCAGCCAGCCGAACCTTCCTTCACAAGTACCGGCTCTCCCAGAGAGGTGCGGCAGTAAATCTGATATTCCAGAGTCTCCCCTTCAAACAATACCTTCCGGCACACAAAGATTCCCTGGTAAATGCGGTGCAGCTCCTCCGGATGGAATTCCTCCTCGTCGGGAAGGATCCGGATCAGAAGCTCCGGCTTGGCATCCCGGCTGCCCTCATAGCAGACCATCGCCTTATCCAGCACATCCTGGGAAACCGGCACAAACCGGGACAGCTTTTTCGTATACGGAAAAATCAGCCCCTCCTCCGTCAGAAGATCCGTCATCCGCCCGCACAGGGCCGTCTGCTCTTCATCCAGATGACTGCACTCCGAATAATATTTGGTCAGCGCCAGCAGGTAGATCACCGGAACCTTTTCCAGCTCCTCTTCCTGATTCAAAAGCGCCTCCAGGTAGGCGAACACCTCTGCCTCCCCGGCCTCATGCTTCAGAAAATACCCCACTGTTTTCACAGTAAAATATGCCTTTATCACCGTCTCCCGCATCCGGTTTCTCCGGGAATAATGATGGAATACCTGGTCCAGATGGTCCAGGCTTCCGGAAAACATCATCTGGCACAGCAGCCGTTCATCTAAGTCGTAGGTTTCCACTCTGGCCGCCTTCCCCTGGGTCAGAAGCTTATACATCTGCTCCGAATTCCCATTGAAATGCTCGCACAGATAGTCCAGCAGCACGCTGTCCGCCTTTCCTCTGGCAAACACCTGCCAGGACAGCTTCAGAAGGAAATCATCCTCATCGAAAAGATTTTCCAGGATGGTCTTTCCGCACAGCTTCTGAAGCCTTAAGGTACTGATTCCCTCCCAGCCATAGGCCTTTAAGATGGCGTAGGCCTCCTCCAGATAATTCCGGCTGATCAAGGTCTCACAGACATCCAGCCGCTCCTGGTGGTTCATCTCATCCACATCCAGCGTCAGAAGGTAGTCGCAGCCTCCCCGGTCGCCTTCCTCCTCTTCTGCCCTGGCCCGGTAATATTCAATCACTCTGGAAAGCAGCGCCTTCCGGTATAAGCCATTCAGCGGCAGCTCCTTCATGGCCCGCTCCAGAATCTGAACCTGGCCCTCCTCCAGCTCTTCTGACTGTCCGGCAATCCGGCGGCAGGCGGCAAGACACAGCTCCGGATGCTGCGGATACACCTCAAAGCAGCGCTTCTCCAGCTCCGATTTATCCATCACCGGTGTTTTCAGATACTGTACGTCCGCATAGCGGTTTCCAAATGCATCCTGGAACAGAATCACAGTCTTTTCTGAAAAAAGCGGCACATACGCCACACCGTCCGTCAGGAGGTATGCATCCTCCTTTGTCAGCTCTTCATATCGGACGATCACATACTTCATCTGCCGGTTCCGGCAGGAGATGCGATAGGAACGCAGCACAGCCGGCAGCACCCTGGCAATGGGCTGGTCAATCATTTCCTTAAAAATCATATGGTCATAAATCACCGCCAGACGGCTGTTGATTCTGGACTCAAAAAGCTGCTCCATGGCAAACTGCTCCATATCCCGCTCGTAAGCCTGGTAAAGCTTGGAGGAGGGATTCATAAACAGCAGGATATTCTTATAAAGAACCGAACGGCTGTGGCGGTCCAGGTCATGCCCGTAGGAGAAATACAAAAGCACTTCCTTCGGCAGAAGGTGGCTGTATTTCTTCGGAAGCGCATACAGATAATATTCATACAGTCTTGTCAGGCTGATTCCTTCCTCCAGGGCCGCTTCGTACCAGTGGAAATCCTCCGGCTTCCGGCATTCGCCCTTGATCATCATGCAGCAGACTGCTTCCAGGATCTCTTTTCTTGGATAGCTGTCATATAAGGCCGCTAAAATCCGGTGGAACAGGCGGCTGTAATGCTTCTCCAGGTTCGCCGCCGATGCGGTGCGCACGGCCATATCCTCTTCCATGATTTTATTTTTTGCGGCAAAATTTAAAACCTGAAGCAGGAATCCGTCCGTCTTCTGGAAAAATTCCGGGTGGTCCTTTACAATCTGATAGGCCTCCAGATACAGGAAGGGGCTGTGAAAGCCTTCCTCATAAAGCTTCTTCATATCCATGAAAAGCGTTACCGGCGTTTCATATACGGTTTCATCCAGCTTCAGGCGGATGAAAAACAGCGCCGGATGGCGGCCTTCCGACATATATTTTCGAACCAGACGAAGCAGAGATTCCTTCTGGCTGATATTCGGCTGGAGCTGCTGCTGCAGATACTGGTAAAAGCAGTATTCCTCAATCTGCTCTCTTCGTGACATCAGGATGCTGTCCCGGCATTCATCCAGAACCAGAGCGGCCTGCTCCTTTTTGCCGGACTGAATCAGCGTCTCCGCCATCCACAGGGATGCCTTCACCTTATCTCCGGCCGGAACATTTACCACATCCAGCTCCTTTACCATGCGGCTGCGCAGAAAGCTCATGTCAAGCTGGCCTTCGGCTCCATGCAGCCGAAGCTCCATAAAACGGCCGAACGCCTTTCTGGCGCGGCGGGATTCCCTGCGGTTCTCATCCGTCTCCGGGTCACCGCTTACCTCAACCGGAATCCGGATGGATTCCTTGGCGGTGTTTAAGCAGATGCAGCCGAAATTTCTTCCCCGGTGCAGTCTGCCCGGAAGGATCCGGTACGGAATCCTTAAGACTCCGTCCTCGAAATCTCCGCTTCCGAAATGCCGCTTCGCCATCTCCAGAAACAGGCCGTCTGTCTGGACGTCCACGGTCACATAGCCCCAGCTCTGTTTCTTGATTTCAATCACATCTTCCACGGCCTGCTCCGGGCAGGCATAGGTTCTTAAGCCGGAGGCAATATCCAGGCTGACCGGTTTTTTTACATTTAAGGCCACCAGGAATTCTTCCAGCTGGTTTCCGCGGTCAGCATGCCCCTTCAGGCCATCGTAAAGGGCCCGCGGGTACATATCCTGCATGAATGGTGTTTCGGTAAAATCCTGATAATCAAACAGCCGCAGGGCGGTCTCCGGGTCGGCCTTGGCCAGCTTCGCAAAATCTTCGGCGGTTTTTAATCCGGCCAGGGTCTGACCGGAGATGCCAAGCTCTACGGTAAAGGAAAATGGGAGGGTCCTCTCCCCTCCGCTGGTTACCAGTTGGAATTCTCCCTGGATCTGGTCGCCGTTTTCCAGATGACTGGCATCCACCCGATAGGAAATCCGGTTCCGCAGGCCGCCGAAGGCGGGCGTGTCGATGGTAATTCTTGTATGATCGGTATAAACCAGGCCTTTGATGTGGAGATTATTTCCGCTGTTTACCTGAAATTCACGGGAAATGGTTTTTCCGGCCTGGATTGTGTCTTGTATATTTTCTGGGAGCACCACGATTTGCGGGGTGTCCATGTCCAGAATGCCTCTGGCTAATCGATTGATTCGTTCCTTCATATGTTTTTCACCTGAGATTTTTTTCTGTGTGGGGGATGGGCTCGTGCGGGAGGATGGCTCGTGCGGAGCACTTCGCGGCAGGCTCGCGCCGGAGGGCGCATCGCGGAGGGCGGTGGGCTCGTGCGGAGCACTTCGCGGCAGGCTCGCGCCGGGGGCGCATCGCAGGGGGCGGTGGGCTCGTGCGGGGCACTTCGCGGCAGGCTCGCGCCGGGGGCGCATCGCAGGGGGCGGACTAGGGGACTGGCTCCTCGAATCCGCAGTGCGGCGCTCGACTCCGCTTTGCTGCGTCTCGCTCACGGGCTTCGCCCTATGAAAAAATACAAATTGAAATCTGCTTTTGTGCAAGCACAACGCATCTTTCATTTTGTCTTTTTTCGCACTGCTCATTGCTTTCGTGGATTATACCACATTTTCCCTTGATTTAAAAGGGTTAAGTTGTTATCATATAGGTGAATGGAAAAAATAGTTTCATATCAAAACTTTAGAAATCAGGTAGGGGATATGTTATCAGAGCCGATTACGCTTTATAAATTAATGAATCTTTACATGCTGAAGCAGGTGAATTTTCCGCTGACGAATGCGCAGCTTACGAATTTTTTTCTGGAGCATGATTATACGACGTATTTTACTTTGCAGCAGGCTCTGAATGAGCTTTTGGATACGGAATTGATCCGGAAGGAGTCGCATCATAATAGTACGCAGTATGAGATTACGGATGAGGGGATTAATACGCTCAGCTTCTTCGTGAATAAGATTCCTCCGGCGATTACGGAGGATATTGACCGGTATTTGAAGGAGAATAAGTTCCGGCTGCGGAATGAGGTGGGGACGATTGCGGATTTTTATAAATCCACGAATCAGGATTATGTCGTACATTGTGAGGTGCGGGAGGATAAGGTGCCTTTGATTGAGCTGAATCTTTCGGTGCCGGATAAGGACCAGGCAGAGTATATGTGCAGCAACTGGCGAAAACGGAGCCAGGAGATTTATGCATTTGCTATGAAAGCGCTGATGAGCGGGGAGGAGTATATCCATGAGAAATGAAAAAATGAACAGGCAGTGCCCGTTAAAAGCCTTAAAAAAGAAGCTTTTCCATGGGAAGGAGCCGGTAAAAAGGAGTCCGCTTCAGGAAGCGGTTTTTACGATACAGCAAAAGGTGAATCGCCTGGAAAAGAAACAGAAGCACTGGAAGCTTTATTTTTATCTTACGGTGCTTCTGCCTGTTTTCATCGTGATTCTGACCATTCAGGCAGCGAGAACCTACGTCCGCATCAAGCTGCGTGATGTGGGAACGAACGCACCGTCGGATTTTTCTGATGCATCGGTTAAAAAGATTCCGACAGCGGTTCCAGCCGAAAAAATCGAACTGGAAAAGGTGGAACCGGAAACCGTTATTCCGGAAACGGTATCAATCTCCTATTCTGCAGATAATACACGCGAACATGGAGACGCATCATGAAACAAAAAATAGCGGCCACCTGCTTTGCCATTCTGGCTGCAGCACTGTATGCCATTAATATCCCTTTATCCAAACAATTCACTATCTATGTAAAACCAACTATGTTGGCTGCGTTCTTATACCTTGGGGCTGGCTTTGGCATGCTTTTCTACTGTATACTCCGGAACATGCTTCACGTACAGACAGCAAAAGAGCCTCTGACCCGAAGGGAACTGCCCTATACCATCGCCATGGTTCTGCTGGACATGATTGCACCGATTCTGCTGATGATGGGAATCACGCGGACCAATTCCGCCAACGTATCCCTGTTAAATAATTTTGAAATCGTGGCAACCTCTCTTGCCGCACTGTTCATTTTTCGGGAGAAAATCTCGAAAAAGCTGTGGTCTGCCATCCTTCTGGTAACCCTGTCCAGTGCCATCTTAAGCTTTGAGGGAATGAATGGCTTTGTCTTTAACAGCGGTTCTCTTTTCGTTCTTGGAGCCTCTGTCTGCTGGGGATTTGAAAACAATACCACCAAAATGATCAGCCATAAAAGCTCTGAGGAAATCGTCATCATCAAAGGCTGCGGTTCCGGAGCCGGAAGTCTCATTATTGCATTGTTCATCGGTGAATCCCTGCCGGAGTTCCGGTTCATTCTGGCAGTCCTGCTGCTTGGCTTTGTGTCTTACGGACTGAGTATCAATCTTTATATCATGGCACAGAAGGAATTGGGAGCAGCAAAAACCAGTGCTTACTACTCCATCGCACCATTTTTAGGCGTTGCACTGAGTATGGTTTTACTTGGTGAACGGCCTGCCATGCAGTTTTATCTCGCATTGCTCCTGATGTTCCTCGCTGCAGTCGTAATGACAAAGGATACATTACAGCAATCGGATTGATGTTATCAAAGAATGCCAAAAAGCAACCATTGGCAGGAAAGGAACTCCTTATGACCAAAATACCAGCTTCTCTCACTTCCGGCAGAGCATTAGGAATTGAACCGCTCAGCGTGGAACAAATCCGGAATTTCCGTCTCCGCTCCCACCACCTGGACGCTGCCTGTACCAAAGCAAATATCCAGGAAATCGTGGGAGCCTGTGGGATGCAGAATTCCCCTCCGGGGGCATGGGAAACAGCTCTGTTTAACCGGATTCCGACCTGTACGTTATCCGATATGGACTGCCTTCTGTACAAGGAAAAATCCCTGCTCCAGGCCTGGAGTTTCCGGGGCGCTCCCGTTATCTTTCCGGCAGAGGAACGCGATGTCTTCCTGTCCGCTCTGAAGGCAGAGGACGGGGAGCCTTGGATTTATACACAGGGAATCCAGCTTGCTCTGGACTTTCTGCAGATGACATATGACGAGGTATTTGACCGTCTCAGGCAGGTTCTTCCCAGGCTGGAGCAGTATACACTAATCAGCAAAACCACGCTGGACCAGACCCTGGCCGAATGGATGCTGCCTCTGATTCCCACAGACAAGCAGGAACGGTGGAACGCCCCTTCCATGTACGGAAGTCCGGATAAGCAGACCGTGGGCGGCGCTGCCGTGTCCTTTCTGCTCCGTCCTGCATCCTTTTACGGTCTGATCGTGTTCGGGGAAAGGAATGGCATCTCTCCTTCTTTTACCGCTTATTCAAACTGGACCGGGCATCCGTTCCACGAGACGGATACCGCAGAGGACAACGGCATTCGGACTCTGGTACGAAAATTTCTTCACTGCTACGGCCCCGCCACTCTGGATTCCTTTGTCACCTGGCTTGGCTGCTCGAAACAGCAGGGACGGCGCATGTGGGATACCATCGCAGAAGAGATGGAGCCTGTCACGGTTCTGGGGAAAAAATCCTGGCTCCTTTCTTCCGACAAAGAATCCATTCTGAATCCGGTTCCACTGAAAAAAGAGCTGCTGCTCCTGGGAGGACACGATCCTTTTCTGGACCAGCGTGACCGCCTGATCTTACAGCCTGATAAAACCCGGCACAAACAAATCTGGAAACTGGTTTCGAATCCCGGAGCTATCGTATACCGCGGCGAAATCATCGGTGTCTGGACCAGCAGAAAGAAAAGCAGGGGAATCGAGATAAACGTGGATTTATGGAAAGAACTTTCCGGAAATGAGCAGAAAAAGCTGCAGGAGCTGGCTGAAGGATATGCGGAATTCAGACAAACTGCATTGTTGAGCCTGATATTATGACTGGAAAAGGGGCTGTCACTGACAGCCCTCCTGACGGCCTTCTTCTTTCTTTTCCAAATCCCTCATCAATAACGTCATGTAATCACCTCTCCCACGACAAAATAAACCTCCTGAAATCCTCCCGGCTCCAGTTCACCGGTGTTGGATACATGGGATTGGCCTCCTTATACGCCCATTCGATAATCTGGTCAATATCCTTCTCCCTTAATACCGGCGGGTACTTCGGAATGTCCATCTTTTCTTTCATCTCTTCCATCCATCGGATAAATGCCTCAGCCTTGGCCTTCGGGGTGTCCTCCTCCGTCCGGATTCCGCAGACATCGCACAGGTCCGCCAGCTTGTCATAGACCGCCCCGCCGTAGGCCCGCATCACCAGCGGAAGCAGGATGGACATGGCCAGTCCGTGCGGGGTTCCGTATAAGCCGCCCAGCGTATGGCCGATGGCGTGAACATAGCCCACGCAGCCTCTGGTAAAGGCCCGTCCTGCATAGAATGCCGCCCGCTGCATGTTCCATCTTGCCTGCAGATTGCTGCCGTCCTGATACACGGTATACAGGTTATCATATATCAGCTTGACCGCCTTCTTCGCCAGGTCCTTTTCCAGCCTGGAGTTATAGGTATTGTTGGTATAGGCCTCCACAGCATGGCACAGCGCATCCATTCCGGTGGCAGCCGTTACCTTCGGCGGAAGTCCCACGGTCAGCTCCGGGTCCAGCACCGCATACCGCGGCATCAGGGAAAGGTCATTGATGGACGCCTTGTGATGGGTTTTGGAGTCAGTGATAACGGCCGCGATGGTCGTCTCCGAACCGGTTCCCGCTGTGGTCGGAACGGTAAATATGGTGGGAATCCGCTTCAACACCCGGAAAAGGCCCTGCAGCTTATCCACCGTCCGACGCGGCCTGGCCGCTCTTGCGCCAATCGCCTTGGCACAGTCCATAGGAGAACCGCCGCCGAATGCAATCATGGCATCGCAGTTCTTTTTCTGATACAGCCGGAATCCCGCTTCCACGTTCCGGTCCGTAGGATTGGGTTCCACCCCGTAATAAACCACATAATGCAGGCCCTCCTGCTTCATGGCCTCCAGAAGCGCATCCAGCAGATGCAGCTCCACCAGGGTTTTGTCGGTCACAATAAGGATACGCCGATACCCCTTTTCCCGGATGAGGGCCGGAAGCTGCCGGACTGCACCAGGTCCCTCCAGCGTCTTCGGCATCCTCCACGGCAGGAAATACATTCCCACCTTAAAAACCGCCTGATAGGTGCGGCAAAATCGTTTTCCCATCCAAATTCTCCTTCCATCCAGCCTGTTTTCCAGGCTGCTAACGCATTGTAATCGCCGCAATCGGACATACCCGCCCGCAGATTCCGCATCCGATGCAGTCTTCCGGCCTTGCCAGCCGGATTACGGCCGAAATATCTCCGTGAAATCTTGGCGGCTCCATCTCCAGGCAGCCCATCGGGCAGTTTTCTGCACACACCGAGCATGCCCCGCAGGTTTTCCGGTTCACCCAGGGTCTCTTTTTCTCTCCCATATCAGCCACCTCCTGCCGGAGCCAGAAAGCTCACCTGGTCGCCATCCTGAAATCGGTAATGCTTCTTTACGGCTTTTTCATTTACAAATACCACCAGGTCATCCGCCTCTTTCCGCGTGATGCCCGGAAGAATTCCCTTCAGCTCCTCCAGCGTCTGCACATTCGTCTCGAAGGAGCCAACGCCCGCCTTTAGACGGGCCACTCCATAGATATGTACCTGAATCATATGCACCTCAATTCGTAACCGCTCAGACGGTTCCCTCAATCCTTTCCGGTCAGCCGATTTTCAGCTTCTTAAGCAGCTTCTCCGGCGGCAGTCCGTTCCGGTCCCAGCCTCTGGCCTGATAATAAATCTTCTTCATCTTCTTTAACGGCACTTTGGAATCCGGACTGTCCGGGTCCTGCAGCTCCGCCACCAGGCGCTTCGGAAGCACATCCCGGCTGGCATCCACGCCAAACCGGCGGTTTAACTCCCGCTCCAGATTATATCCGCGCTCACCGCATCGGATATAAGTGCCGAAGGTCATCTTCATCCCGGTTACATACTCAAAGGCCTTCGTATGATGGAAAACCGGCAGATGGAAGCAGGCAATCTCCGGATATTTATTAATAAGACGGACAACCGGGCCGCAGTGGGGAAGCACCAGGTTGGCCAGCTTCGTGTACCAGCTGTTCGGGTGCTTTAAGAGCGGGGAAGGGAAGAATGCATAGCTGGTAAACAGGCACTGTCCCGTTGCGGAAATCATCTCCATCAAATCCTGGAACAGCATCGTAAGGTCCGCTTTCCCGTGATAGGTCGTGGGATTCACCGAAAGGCCCAGACCCTCCAGGATAACCAGATAACCGCCGTTCAGATGGCAGCCGCCCCGGTTGCTGACCGCATAACCCAGTCCCATCCCGGCAGCCTTTCTCGGCTCATAGGCGGCAAGCTCCATTCCCTTGACCTGGATGGCAAAATCCTTTCCACCGTATTTTTCTGAGAGCCGCCGGCTGCCCTGGCCAAGCTCTTTTCCGATTCCTCTTCCATAGGCAATCTCCTCAAACAGCCTGGACAGATTTTCCGTACTGGAGAACTCCAGTCCGTTTTTCCAGATTCCCTTCTCATTTGCCTCCATCGCATAGGCAATGGTATTGGCACAGGATATGGTATCCATTCCCAGCTCATCCAGCTCATAGTTCCACCGAAAAACCGCCTCCAGGTCATGGTTCAGAATTCCGCTTCCAAGAAGCACCAGGGTTTCCAGCTCCGGTCCCTTTACCGGCTTTCCTTCCACCTCAACCGTCCGCGCGCACTTGATCGGGCAGGTCAGGCAGCCCTTGTTGACGATGTTATATTTTTCTGCCAGCACCTCTCCGCTGATTTTCTCAAAGTCCTCATACCGGCCTCCGGAATAATTTTTTGTAGCCAGAATGCCCCTCATCTGCATGGCGCTGACCAGCCCGGCTGTTCCAAATCTGGGAAGCTGGTTTCCGGTAAGCGGATGGCTTTTCAGATAGCGGAACCACTTCTGGGTGTGCTTTACCATCTTCTCCTTCTCCATCACCTTCACTTCCTGGTTCCCGCTGGCCACCACGGCCTTCAGGTTCATCCAGCCCATCACCGCGCCGGTGCCGCCGCGCCCGGAGACACGTTCATTGGAGATGATGCAGGAATACAGGACCTGATGCTCTCCTGCCGGACCGATGCAGATTTTTCCGTTCTTCTGCAGCCTTCCGTTCGGCAGCTTCAGCTTCTCATCCAGGTATTCCTGTGTCTCGGACGTCTTCATCCCCCACAATTCTCCCGCCTCATGGAACAGCACCTTATCCTTCTTAATCTCAATCCAGTGGGGCGTCTCAAAATGCCCCTGCAGGATCAGTCCGTCCAGCCCGGCCCTCTTCAGATAATATCCGAACTTTCCGCCGCAGTTGGAGGAGGTAATGTACCCGGTCTGCGGGGATAAGGTGGAGATATTAAATCGGCTGGAGCTTGGCGCCCCGGAACCGGTAAGCGGTCCCGTTGTCACCACCAGCATGTTTTCATCGGAAAATGCAGTTTCATTTCCCTTCAGGTTGTCATACAGAATCTTTGCCGCCATGGTTTTTCCGCCGATAAACAGCCTCCGCTCTTCATCGGAAAACGGATACTCCTCTGCCTTCTGCTCCGTCAGGTTGATGCGCAGAACCTTTCCCATGTATCCGCCGTATCTGGTTGACATGGTTCTCACCCCATTTCTGTTTCTTTGATTCTTCGGATTTCCCCCAGATTCTCATAGGTATATCCGCCCAGCTCCTCCAGCTTCCTCCGGAATGCATCACTTTTCAAGACACGGAGAAAGATCTGCATCGCGGGAAGCTGCAGAAAATCTTCATAAGTAACAAAATCATACTCCTCGCAGGCAATATCGATAAAATCAAGCCCCAGCGCCTTTGCGCAGGAATACACACCCATCCCCGCATCTGCATTGTCCTGTTCTACCGCGACGGCCACTGCCATATGGGTTGCCGCCTCGTGGGAATAGCCGGTAATCGCTTCCGCCGGAATGCCAAGCTGCTTCCTCTTTGCGTCAAACAGCACCCTGGTTCCGGCTCCCCGCTGGCGGTTGATATAGCGGATTCCTCCCGCAAGGTCTTCTATGGTGCGGATGCCCAGCGGATTGCCTTTTTTCACAATCAGCCCCTGTCTGCGCCCCACTCCTTTTATCAGCACCACACCGCCGGACACGCCAAACAGTTCCCGGATGATTTCCACATTATAGGTTCCGGTCCGCTCATCCAGCAGATGAGCCGGCGCCAGGTGGGCTTCTCTTTTCTTCAGCGCAAGCAGACCGGACATGGAGCCCACATGGGTGGAGGACAGCCAGGCCGCCTCCCCCTGCTCCAGCATCAGGTCGTTCAGCACATCCAGGATCAGGTCATGGCTGCCGATGGAAACCAGGGTATTCTCCATCTGGTCCTCCTCCCGCATCAGGCGCACCGTTACCGGCTCATGGGCCGGAAGTCCTTCCACATTCTGCGGAATCACGCAGAATCCGTCCGCCTGCACCAGAGACATGGCGGCCCCGGCTCCCCGGCTTAACGGAGCGGCAGACCACCTTCCGTCCACCCTCCCAAGCTTTACCCGGACATACTCCTCGTACTTTAAGCTGGACATCACGGTTTTCGTGAGAACCGCCTGCACCGTCTTCTCCGGCTTCTGCCTTAGGTGGGTATATCGGTTCATCACCGGGACAACAAACTCCATAAAGGTCAGATAGGAGGCAACCGGATATCCCGGCAGACCGATGACCGGCTTTCCCTGAACGATGCCCAGGATCACCGGCTTTCCCGGCTTCACCGCCACCCCATGGACAACCACCCGGCCCAGAGCGGCGACTGCCTGCGCCGTGTAATCCTCCCGGCCCGCACTGGACCCGGCATTTACCAGGACCACATCGCATCTGCGGACCGCATCCAGAATGGTTTCCTGCAGGAGAGCCTGGTCATCCTTCACGATCGGATACCGGACCGGTATGCCGTCCTGCTCCGTCACCAGATTCTCAAACATCCGGGAGTTGGTTTCGATGATTTTTCCCTCCCCAGGACCGGACTCTGCCGCTGCCTCGTCCGCCATTTCCTCTGCCTCCACCATCTCATCTCCGGTGGGCAGGATGGCGACGGACGGTCTTTTGAATACCGCGACCTCCTGCACGCCCACTGACAGCAGCACCGCCACATCGATGGCCGTAATCCGGTGCCTGGAGGGCAGAACCATCTCCTGGGTTACGATATCCTCCCCGACTGCCCTCACATGGGCAAACGGATGGGTCGGCGCGATAATCCGGTACCCGTCCCCGTCTTCAATCAAATCCTCCGCCATGATAACGGCGTCAAATGGTTCCCGGATCGGGTCTCCAGTATCCACCTCGATATAATCGGTTCCCGGCTTCAGGTGCACCGGATGGATTTCCGAAGCCTCCCTTGTCCGGCTGCTTACAACTGCAATGCCGTCCATCGCGCAGGAATTATAAGAAGGGCTGGAATATCTGGCGCAGACCGCCTCACTGGTCACACGCCGGAAGCTTTCTGCCGTAGGAATCCGTTCACTCCGGTTCCAGGAACGGATGCCGCTGTCTGCATCCCGGTCCCCTCTCCGGTCTCCATCCGCTTCGCCGGATTCCTTTTCCAATTGTTCAAAAAACCGATGCAGCGCCTCTGCCTTCGGCTGAATATCCAGATATAAATTTCGTCTCGTCACCATAGCTCCACATAAACCCTCTCGCCTTTTTTCAGTCCCTCCCGGTTTCTCGGAATCAGCAGAAATCCGTCTGCCCGGGACAGGGATGAGATGCTTCCGGATTTGGTATACACCGGACAGGCGCCATATAACACTCCGGCTCCCATCTCTTCCTCCTCTTCCCTTACCTCCTGCAGCCGCACCAGCAGGCAGGTTTCTCTTCCCTGATTGCTGGAAACGTTTTCCTGCATCACAGCAGGAAGCAGCCGTTTCTTTGGAAGCCCAAGCTTCTTTTCCTGCCAGTCACATAAAAGCAGCCGGAACATCAGCCAGGCAGCCAGAGGATGGCCCGGAAGCCCGGCAAGAATGGTCTGCCTCTTCTGGTCGCAGGCAAGAATCGTCGGCTTCCCCGGCTTGATGGAGATTCCATGGGTCAATATCGTTCCCGCAGCCTGCTCCAGCGCGGATAATGAATAATCCTTTTCCCCCTTCGAGCTTCCTCCGGACAGCACCACGATGTCGCTCTGCTCACTGCCCCGAAGCACAGCCTGGCAAATGTCTGATTCCACATCGCCGGTACGGATGCATTCCCGGACCAGAAAGCCGTTCTCCTCCGCCAGTGCGGCCAGGGACCAGGAATTAATGTCCCGGATTCTGGATTCCGGCATGCTCCCATTTTCCTCCGTCTGCTCCTTTGTCGTCCCATCTTCTTCCATTCCGCCTTCCTCCGGGTCCGTCAGTTCATCCCCTGTCGAGATAATCGTAACGGTGAATGGTTCCGCCACCAGCACCTTTTTTATCCCCAGGGAAGCCAGCATCCCGATTTCCCGTGATGTAATCTTCTGGCCCCTTCGAATCAGGCGCTCCCCCTTCCGGATATCCTCTCCAATCTGCGCGATATTTTCTCCCGCGCTTACGCTTTTGTTTACAAGAATCTTATCCGCCGCATAAGCCTCACAGTATTCCGCCATCACCACCGCAGCTGCGCCCTCCGGAATCATGGAACCGGTCTGAACCTGGGCCGCCTGTCCGGACTCCAGCGGAATCCGGGCCTTTTTTTCGATGGGAATCCGCTCTGCCACCTCCAGAAAAACCGGATTGGACTCGCCTGCTCCAAAGCTGTCCTCTGCAAGAACAGCAAAGCCGTCCACCGTAGAACGGCGGAATGACGGCACATTTTCCCCGGCATATACATCACAGGCGCAGACCCGGTTCCGGGCCTCCCGGCTCTTCACCCACTTCACCTGTACAGGAAATGACTGCGTATGCCTTTCCAGCTTCTCCCGCGCCTCCTGCAGGGTATCGGTATGCAATAGCTTCATCATTCTATCAGCAATTCTCCTTTTATAAATTTTCCGGCCAGCGGATGACCGGGACTTTCAAAAAATGCTTCCGTCTCCTGTCCTTCCACGACCCGCCCCTCATGTAAAAGCACCACATAATCGGCAAGCCTTCTGGCCTGCGCCAGATTATGGGTCACCAGAAGAATCTTGGTCTGTCCTTCCCTTCGGATTTTTAACAGAAGCTTCTCAATCTCCTGGGTGGTATACGAGTCGATGCTGGCGCATGGTTCATCCAGAAGAAGCAGCTTCGGGCAAAAGGAAAGCGCTCTGGCCAGCGAAACCTTCTGAGCCTCGCCCAGAGAAAGCCGGTCCGCCCGCTTGTCCAGCAGCGGCTCCAGCCCTAATTCCCGGCTCAGCCGCTCCACCGTCTCCCGGATTTCCCCGGACGGCCATTTCCGGATTTTCAGCGGACAGGCAATATTCCTTCTCACCGTGGTATCCAGAAGATAGGGCTGCTGAAACACCATGGTCACATCCTTCTGCGGAATCCTCCGGCTTTTGTCATACCAGATTTCTCCCTCCTCTGCCTCCAGAAGACCGGCCGCCACCTGCAGAAGCGTGGATTTCCCGGCTCCGTTCGGACCGACCACCGCCGTAACCGGATGCTCCGGAATGACCAGACGGCCGATGTCCAGCGCCAGACGGCCCTGGTAATATTTCTTCACCTGCTTGAATTCCAGCTGCATCTTCTACCTCTTTTCCTGCGTGGCCGCGCCACGCACCCTTCCTGTCCGCAGTCAGTCCCGTCGGCCTCTCTGGCAGCCGTAGAGCAGCGTATTGATCAGGAATGACAGAGCCAGCAGGATCAGCCCCACTGCCACCGCCCGTTCAAAATTCCCCATTCCCTTTAGCTGGGAGATATAGGTGGTCATCACACGGGTTTTCCCTTCGATATTGCCGCCCACGATCATCACCGCTCCAACCTCGGAGATTCCTCTGGAAAACCCGGAAATCACCGCCGTCATCAGCCCATACCGCAGTTCAAACAGGAACAAAAGCGCCGTGTCCAGCCGCCCCGCTCCAAGGGTTCTGGCCAGACGGGAGATCTTCTCCTCCTTTTCCTGCGCCGCATTTATGGTAAGGCCAAGAAGAATCGGGAGAATCAACAGCGTCTGCGCGATTATCATCGCCGCCGGCGTATAATTCAGGCGGAGAAAGCCCAGCGGCCCCCGGCGCATCAGCACCACATAAACCAGAAGCCCTCCAAGAACCGGAGGCATGCCCATCAGCGTATAGATGACACGCATCAGCACATGCTTTCCCCGAAAGGAATGTCCTGCAATCCAGATTCCGGCGGGAACTGCCCCGGCTCCCGCCAGGAAAAGAGCGCTTAAGGAAACCCACAGCGACAGTCCTACTACTTCAAACACCTCCGCATCCAGGGAAATGATCAGAAAAAATGCCTCCCGGATGCCCTTTCCTATCAGATCCATACGCCCCTATTTCCCTGCATTCGGCACGAACAGCGGCGCTCCGTACTGCTCCGCGCCGTACTCTCCAATCTGCTTCTGGGTCTCATCCGAAAGAATCCACTCCCGGAATGCCTTTGCGCCCTCGTGATGGATGCTTTCATTCTTATCCGGATTCACGCAGATTACACCGTACTGATTATATAAAATCCCGCTCTCATCCTTCTCGCAGACGACCGCCAGGTCGGTATCTCCTCCTGTATTCAGCCAGGTTGCACGGTCGCTTAATGTATAGGCCAGCTTCTCATTGGCCATCTCAATCACCGCCCCCATGCCGGTTCCGGCCTTCACATACCAGCCGCCCTCCGGATTTTTTCCGCATTTTTCCCAGATGGAGCACTCTTTTTTATGCGTACCGGAATCGTCACTTCTGGAAATGAACGTGGATTCGGTATCATAAAGCGTCTCAAATGCCTTCAGCGCATCGTGACCGGCCGTCTGCCGGATTCCGGCCGGGTCCTCCTTCGGACCGATCAGCACATAATCGTTGTACATCACATCAAACCGGCCGTCCGCATCGGCATGTCCATGCTCCACGAACGCCCGCTCCGCAGCCGGAGAATGAACCAGCAGCACATCGGCCTCCCCATTCTCTCCCATCTTCATGGCCTCGCCGGAGCCAACCGATACCACGCTCACCGAATATCCGGTCTTCGCTTCAAAATCCGGAAGGACCGCATCCAGAAGACCACTGTCCTTGGTGCTGGTGGTCGTGGCCAGAATCAGCGTCTTGGAGGCTTCCTCCTTCTTCTGTCCGCAGCCGGCCAGCAGTCCGCCAGACAAAGCCGCCGCCAATAACATGCCTCCCAGTATCCCATATCTGCTTTTGATTTTTTTCATATCCTGCATGCCTTCTTTTCTTTTGGTTTATTAACGAAATGCATCCGCCCCAGGTTTTCGGGAAACTGCACTATTTTTATTATAGCATTTTACATTTTTTGTGTAAAGTGCAAAAATCCGGAATAAAAAAACGGTAAACTGCATGAACCTAAGCAATTTACCGTTTCTTCGTTCTATTCTGCTTCTCCTTCGTCTGCCGCCGCAGGCGATGCCTCCCGCTCAATCAGGTCCAGGATTTCGTCCCGTCCCTGCTTCGTCTCCGCTGAGAATGGAATCAGGATATCCCCCTTCTCCATGCCAAGCCCCTCTCTTACAAGCTTCACCTGCCTGGCAATCTGGCTCCGCTTCAGCTTATCCATCTTGGTCGCGATGATGACCGGACGGTAGCCGTTATAGATAATCCACTCGTACATGGTCTTATCGTTGGCAGACGGCTCGTGGCGGATATCCACCAGCAGGAATACCATCTTTAAGACCGGGGATTTCCTCAGATAATTTTCAATCATCTTTCCCCACTTGGCCTTGGCCTCCTGGGATACCTTGGCATAGCCGTAGCCCGGCAGGTCCACGAAATACAGCGCATCGTTGATGTTGTAGAAATTGATGGTCTGGGTCTTGCCAGGCTGGGAGGAGGTTCTGGCAAGAGATTTCCGGTTCATCAGGGCATTGATCATCGAGGATTTGCCCACATTGGACTTTCCGGCAAATGCAAATTCCGGCAGGGTATTCGCCGGAAGCTTGCTGGTGATGCCGCATACCGTCTCCAAATTTACATTTTTAATTATCATGTTCTTCTCCTTCTGCAAAAGCTTCCGCAAGCACATCCTCCATGCTCTTCACATAGACAATCTCCAGGCCTTTGGTAATCTCTCTGGAGAGTTCACTGATGTCCGCCCGGTTCTTGTCCGGCACCAGCACCTTTTGGATGTGCGCCATCTTGGCCGCCAGAATCTTCTCCTTCAGTCCGCCGATTGGAAGGACACGGCCCCGGAGGGTAATCTCTCCGGTCATCGCCACCTTGGCATAAACCTTTCTTCCGGTCACGGCAGAAAGCATGGCCGTGGCCATGGTGATTCCGGCGGATGGTCCGTCCTTTGGAACGGCTCCTTCCGGGATATGGATATGGATGTCATGCTTTTCAAAATAGTCATCGGCAATCCCATACTGCGGGCATACGCTTCTCACATAGGTAAGGGCCGTCTGCGCCGACTCCTTCATCACATCACCCATCTGACCGGTCAGCTGCAGGACGCCCCTTCCCGGCATCACATTTACCTCAATCTGCAGCGTGTCGCCGCCGACGCTGGTCCAGGCCAGTCCACGCACGATGCCCACCTGGTCCTCCTCGTTGGCATCCTCAAAGGTAACGCGCTCCTTGCCCAGATATTTTTCCAGATTGCCCTCCGTCACCCGGATTGCTTTCTTCTTATCCTCCAGGAACTCTCTGGCCGCCTTGCGGCAGATATCGCCAATCCGGCGTTCCAGGTTCCGGACGCCGGCCTCTCTGGTATAGTTGTGGATGATTTTTTCCAGCGCATGGTCGGAGATGGAGACCTGCTCGGCCTTCAGTCCGTTCTGCTCCAGTTGCTTTCCAATCAGATATTCTTTGGCAATATGGAATTTTTCATTCTCCGTATAGCTGTTTACCTCGATCAGCTCCATACGGTCCAGAAGCGGGCCGGGGATGGTCTGGGTGGTATTTGCCGTCGCGATGAACATCACCTGGGATAAATCAATGGGGACCTCCACATAATGGTCGCGGAAGCGTACATTCTGCTCTCCGTCCAGCACCTCCAGAAGGGCGGAGGAGGTATCCCCCTTATAATCGCTGCTCACCTTGTCAATCTCATCCAGAAGCATCAGCGGATTCGCCACACCTGCCTGGCGCAGTCCCTCCACCAGACGTCCCGGCATGGCGCCCACATAGGTTTTCCGGTGTCCCCGGATTTCCGCCTCGTCACGGATTCCTCCCAGGCTGATGCGGACATACTTCTTGTTCAGCGCCTTGGCCATGGACCTTGCGATGGAGGTCTTTCCGGTTCCGGGAGGCCCCACCAGACAGAGGATGGTCCCGCCGCCCTTATCCGTCAGGGAACGGACCGCCAGATACTCCAGAATCCGCTCCTTCACCTTATCCAGACCGTAATGGTCCTCATTTAAGATTTCCTCTGCGTGGTGAATGTCGTTGTTGTCCTTAGACGCCTTTTTCCACGGAAGCTCCAGAAGCGTCTCGATGTAGGTCCGGATTACATTGCCCTCCTGGCTTCCGCCCGGCATGGTTTTCAACCGGTCAATCTCCTTTAACAGCTTATCCTTGACTTCCTTATCCGCCTTCAGCGCCTTTAACTGCTTCTTGTATTCATCCGCATCGGATAATGGGTTATCCTCCCCCAGCTCCTGGCGGATAATCCGCATCTGCTCCCGAAGGATATAATCCTTCTGGTTCTTATCGATCGCCGCCTTTACCTTCATCTGGAAATCCCGCTTGATCTTCGCCACATCAATCTCCGTCACCAGGCTTTGGATCACATGCTCATAGCGCACGGAGAGGAACAGGCTCTCTAAGACCTCCTGACGCAGCGTATAATCCCAGGGAAGCTGGATGGCCGTCTGGTCCAAAAGCTCCTCCAGGTCATGAATCATCAGAAGATTCGGCAGAATCTCCTTCACCATGCGCGGATTAATCTTGCCGTACTCCTCCAGCTTTTCCTTCACCAGACGCATCATGGCCTCCGAAGCCACATAATCCAGCGGCTCCAAGTCTGCCCCTGCAGGCACGGTTTCCACCTCCGCAATCAGGTAAGCGCCCTCTGCGTCTAAGTCCATCAGCTCAGCCCGCTCCAGTCCTTCTACCATAACGCGGACAATATTATCCGGCATCTTCACCAGCTGCTTCACCGAAGCGATGCAGCCCACCAGGAATAAATCCTCCTGCCGCGGGTCCATCACCTCTGACTGCCGCTGGGTAATCAAAAATACCTTCTGGTCCTCCACCATAGCCTTCTCCACCGCTGCAATGGACTTCTCCCGGCTCACATCAAAATGAATCATCATCTTCGGAAGCACGGTCAGTCCACGGAGGGCGATCGCCGGCAATGTATATGTTTTCTGCTCCATCATTTCCTCCATACGATGTGCGGATGCTGCTGCACATCGGTATCTCTTTCTGTTCTCTATCTTAAAAAAATCCTGCTTTCTCAAGAAAAAAAAGGAGGCGTTGCTGTTCCGATCTCCTGCAACATCCTCCTTCTAAATGTCTATGCGATTTCTCCGTCCTGTTCCTTCTTAAACCGTTTGGAGAAGCTGCTTCCAGGCACAGCGGTATCCCGGTAGGTAATCTCCGGTTCGCCGTCTCCTGTAATCACATCTCTGGTAATCTTCACGATTCCGATGGTATCATCCGATGGAATCTCATACATCAGGTCTGTCATCACCTTTTCCAGAATGGAACGAAGCCCTCTGGCGCCGGTCTTGCGCTCCGCAGCCAGCTCCGCCACTGCCATCAGGGCGTCCTCGGTAAACTCCAGCTTCACATCATCCAGCTCAAACAGCTTCTGATACTGCTTGGTCAGAGCATTCTTCGGCTGTGACAGGATCTGAACCAGGGTGTGCTTATCCAGCAGGCTTAAAGCCACCGTTACCGGCACACGGCCGATAAACTCCGGAATCAGGCCGAACTTGGTCAGGTCCTGAGGAAGCGCCTGGTGAAGCAGTTCATCGATATCTGCCTTATTCTTCTCCACGATCGGCGCGTTAAAGCCGATGGAGCCGGAATTTAAACGCTGCTCCACAATCTTTTCCAGGCCGTCAAAGGCGCCGCCGCAGATAAACAGGATGTTCGTGGTATCAATCTGAAGAAGCTCCTGGTGCGGATGCTTTCTTCCGCCCTGCGGAGGAACGCTTGCAACCGTGCCTTCCAATATCTTCAGAAGCGCCTGCTGCACGCCCTCGCCGGAGACATCACGGGTAATGGAAACATTCTCGGATTTCTTCGTGATCTTATCAATCTCATCTATGTAGATGATGCCGTACTCTGCTCTGGCGATGTCGTAGTCCGCTGCCTGAATCAATTTCAGAAGGATGTTCTCCACATCTTCACCTACATAACCAGCTTCCGTAAGCGCTGTCGCATCCGCGATGGCAAACGGAACATTTAAAATCTTCGCCAGGGTCTGCGCCAGATAGGTCTTACCGGAACCGGTCGGACCAAGCATCAGGATATTGCTCTTCGCAAGGTCCACATCGATATGCTTTGATGTGGTCACTCTTTTATAATGATTATAAACGGCTACCGAAAGAACCTTCTTCGCTTCATCCTGTCCGATTACATACTCGTCCAGGAATGCCTTGATCTCCTTCGGCTTCATCAGATTGATGTCGCTGAATTCTTCGGTTTCTTCCTCTTCCGGTGCGTTCGCAAATTCTTCTTCCAAAATCTCGGAACAAAGCTCAATGCATTCATCACAGATAAATACGTTATTGGAACCGGCGATTAATTTTCTCACCTGGTCCTGGGTCTTTCCGCAAAAGGAGCATCTGACCTTATCATCTGTTCTGATCGGCATACATCCACCTCGTTTCTACCAGCATTAACGGCTGGTGATTACTTTATCAATGAGGCCGTAAGCCATCGCCTCATCTGCTGTCATATAGTTGTCTCTTTCGGTGTCTCTCTCGATAACCTCCAGCGGCTGTCCGGTGTTTGCCGCAAGAATTTCATTCAATTTCTTTCGGGTCTGCAGAATCTTTTCTGCCACGATCTTGATTTCTGTCGCCTGTCCCTGTGCACCGCCGGATGGCTGATGAATCATCACTTCCGCGTTCGGAAGCGCCATACGCTTGCCCTTGGCACCGCCGGAAAGCAGGAATGCGCCCATGCTGGCTGCCATGCCGATGCAGATGGTCGATACATCGCATTTGATGTAATTCATGGTGTCATAGATTGCCAGTCCTGCCGATACAGAACCTCCCGGACTGTTGATATACAGGGAAATGTCCTTGCTTGGGTCCTCAGACTCCAGGAAAAGGAGCTGCGCCACTACTAAGCTGGCAGTCACATCATTTACCTCTTCCCCAAGGAAAATAATACGGTCCTTTAAAAGACGGGAATAAATATCATAAGTGCGCTCCCCGCGGCTGGTGGATTCTAATACATAAGGTACTAAACTCATGGAAACCTCTCCCTTCCACTTTTTTCTTTTCACTGCTTGTTAACGAAACTGTAACACAGCTTTCAAGATAGGAAAGTTGCCGCCGGTCCCTGCCGGCTGACAGGGACTGCCGCAACCTTCCTGGTCCGGACTCCTTTGGGAATCCTTTATTTGATTTCTGAATAATTAAGCTAACTTTGCCTCTGCAACCAGGAAGTCAACTGCTGCCTGAACGGCTAAATCCTGCTTCATCTGTGCCTTCTCATAGTCGCCCATGTACTCTTTCAGCTTCTCAACTTCCATCTTGTAAGCGTCTGCCATCTTCTGAAGCTCTTCATCCAGTCTCTCGTCGGATACTTCGATGTTCTCCGCCTTCACGATTGCTTCCAGAACCAGTCTGGTCTCGATTCTCTTAACAGCCTGCGGCTTCATCTGCTCTTTTAAGTTCTCTAAGGTCATACCGGTAAACTGCATGTACTGCTCCAGAGAGATGCCCTGGCTCTGCATACGGCGTGCGTAATCCTGAACCATGTTCTCAACCTGACCGTCTACCATCGGGTCCGGAATCTCCATAGATGCATTTGCAACAACTGCCTCGATTACCTTATCCTCATTCTGGCTTGCTGCTTCCTTCTTCTTCTTATCAACCAGCTTGGTCTTTAAGTCTGCCTTGTACTCGTCTAAGGTCTCAAACTCGGAAACCTCGCTTGCGAACTCGTCATTTAACTCAGGCAGCTCTTTCTTCTTGATTTCCTTTACGGTTACCTTGAAGGTAGCCGGCTTGCCTGCCAGATTCTCTGCATGATACTCGGCCGGGAAGGTTACGTTCACTTCGCACTCCTCGCCGATGTTCTTGCCCACTAACTGCTCCTCGAAGGTGTCGATGAAGGAGTGGGAACCGATGGTCAGCGGATAATCCTCTGCCTTTCCGCCTTCGAATGACTCGCCGTCTACAAAGCCCTCGAAGTTGATCACGGTCTGGTCGCCGTCCTCTACTGCGCGGTCCTCTACGTTTACTAATCTGGAGTTCTGGTCCTGAACCTTCACTAACTCAGCAGCAACGTCCTCATCGGTTACTTCCTCAGAAGCCTTCTCTACCTCAACGCCCTTGTACTGGCCTAAGGTTACTTCCGGCTTAACGGCTACGGAAGCGGTATAGATAAACGCCTTGCCCTTCTCGATCTGCTCCACTCCGATTTCCGGTCTGGATACAATCTCCAGTCCGCTTTCCTTCATCGCGTCTGCATAGGTCTCGTTGATTGCTTCATCGGCTGCGTCCTCGTAGAATACGCCAACGCCGTACATCTTCTCAATCATATTTAACGGTGCTTTTCCCTTACGGAAGCCCGGAAGAGCAAATTTGTTCTTATTCTTCTTGTATGCCTTCTTGATGCACTCTTCAAACTGCTCGGCAGAAACTTCTACAGTCAGCTTTGCCATGTTCTTCTCTAATTTTTCAACTTGTAAACTCATGTTATGGGTTCCTCCTTAAATGTATGTGAACCGCCTGTCCTCTGGGCGTTACACTTCAATTTAATACTATAGCATATCCCGGCTTTAAATACCAGCCCCAAAAAGATAAAGTTTTAAAGAATTTTTGTTCTTTTCCGTGAAAAAACGGCATACCGCCTGCATGACGGCGGACTTGCATAATAAAAACCGGGAGAGCGCCAGCTTTTTGGCATTCTCCCGGTCAGATGTTTTTATCGGTCGTACTGGATGGCTTCCTTTACCTGCTTTGCCTTCTCCCGTCCCACCAGGAGACCGGCAAGCTCCAGACCAAGGTCCAGCGCATAGCCCAGGCCTCTGGCAGTGGTCACCAGGCCGTCCGTCACCACGCCCTGCTTCGTAAACTCCGCCCCCGTCAGGCAGTCCTCAAAGCCCGGATAACAGGTGGCCTTCTTTCCCTCCAGAAGCCCCAGCCCGCCGAGCACGCTGGGCGCGGCGCAGATGGCCGCCACTCTCCGGTCCTCGGAAACGGCCGTCTTCAGAGCCTCCGCCAGTCCCGGATGCTCTGCCAGATGCTTCGTTCCCGGCATGCCGCCCGGAAGGAAGATGCAGTCCGCCTCTCCCGGCTCCGCCTCCTCCCAGAGCATATCCGCCGTCAGACGGATGCCGTGGGCTCCGGTTACCACCGGCTCCCCGGTCATGGAAACCAGCTTCACTTCGATTCCGCTCCGAATCATCACATCCACAGCCGCCAGGCACTCGACCTCTTCCAGGCCCTCGGCAATACATGCATATACTTTTGCATTCATCGCGTATTCCTCCTTAATTTTCCAGCTCCTGTGTATAGACTGCTCCGTCTGCATCCGGGGCATGGGTTCCTCCGAACCGGCTGATTCCCAGACGCTCCTCACGAAGCTTCAGATAAAGTTCCGCAAAGGTTGCTTCATAATACGGCTCCACAAATATCATGCCGACGCAGCAGGCCAGAAGACCCAGCAGCTCCCAGCCGATAAAGGACAGCTCCAGCACCCAGGTGTTGAACTTATTCCCATCCATCATCTGCCTGCTTAACTGGAAAATCTCCTTCCGGTCCATGTCCGGATACTCCGCCGCCAGATAGGGAACCATGTAATACTCATAATGCTTGATGATTCCGGGTATGATAAGCAGCAGGGTCCATAAACCCTCAAACAATCCGCGGCAAAACTGAATCTTCACCAGATTCAGATATCTTCCCTTTTTAAACCCGCTGAACAGCTCTTCAAAGCCGGCGTTCTCCATATTCAGGGTGCTCATGGTAAAATAACGGCATTTACCAACTGCAACTACATTCGACACAAAGACCGTAAAGCAAAGCACCACCGCAAATACCGCCAGCATGATGCTGAGCATCATGATAATCAGTCCGGCAGACAGCATCGGGTCCATAAACTGCTGATGCACCACGCTGTTCTCATCCAGCGTGTTCCGCACCGTCACACTGGGTCCTCCGGAAACCGCCCCGTTCGACCCCGCGCCCAAAAGCCCGGCCACAAAAACGACCAGCAGTCCATACCAATAATACTTCCGCAGGCCAGCCTTCGCCTGCTCCTTAAGTTCTGCTCTTGTCCACATAGTAAACCTCCTTTGTTTGATACAGCAGCCTGTAACCGCAAAACAGATTACAATAATATCCATTTTCATTCAGTATATCACATCTAACCGCCATAAGAAAGAAGAAGATATCAAAAAACGCTTACATTTTTCTTTCAATTGTGGTAGTATGAAGCTGCTTATCTGACAGAACCTGCCGTCAGTTCAGAAAGGACCGAAAAGTAAATGGAAATTGAACGCAAATATCTCATCGAAACACTGCCGGAAGGCTATGAGGCTTTCCCCTCCTGCCACATCGAGCAGGGCTACTTAAACACCGCGCCGGTTGTCCGTGTCCGCAGAGCCGATGACGATTACTACCTCACCTATAAGGGAAAGGGCCTGCTGGCCCGCGAGGAATACAATCTTCCTCTGACCGAGGAGGCCTACCGCCATCTGATTCAGAAGGCCGACGGCATCATCCTCACCAAGCGCCGCTTCCGTATTCCTCTTTCCACCTATCAGAAGGATGCCGACCCTTCCCTGATCATCGAGCTGGATCTCTTTGAGGGGGCCTATCAGGGCCTTAAGCTGGCCGAGGTGGAGTTTCCTTCCCTGGAGGCCGCCGAAGCCTTCACGCCTCCCGCCTGGTTCGGCCGTGATGTGACCTTCAGCGGAGAATACCAGAACAGCCGTTTAAGCGCCGGCAGATAACCGCCGGCGCTCTTCTTTTGTTTTCCTGTTTCTCGTTTTTTCTAAGTCTTTTCTGTTTACTTCTTCGCAATATACTTCCGGATATCCAGGGCGATGGATACGATGATTACGATACCCTGTACAATATACTGGTAGTTGGTCTCAATACCTAAGAACTGCATCGCGGACTTTAACAGCTCGAATACCAATACACCGATCAATACACCGGATACACGGCCTACGCCGCCGTTTACAGATACGCCGCCGATGGTACATGCCGCGATTGCTTCCAGCTCGTAGCCCTGGCCCATGTTTACGGAGGTACCGCCTGCCTTTGCGCCTAACAGGAAGCCTGCCAGCGCATACAGCGCTGCTGCCATAACGTAGATGATGATCTTGGTTCTCTTAACGTTTACGCCGGAAACCTCTGCCGCCTGCTCATTGCCGCCGATCGCGTACATGTATTTGCCGTGAGGCATCATATTATATAAGAACCACATGATGATGCCCACTGCCAGCGCAATCCAGAACAGGAACGGAACGCCCAGGAAGCCGCCGGTTGCCACATAGGTATAATCGTTGCGGTAGCCGCCGATCGGGGTTGCGTTGGTATAAACCAGACAGATACCGTAAACCATAAGCTGCATGCCCAGGGTTCCGATGAAGGCCGGGACACTTAAATATGAAACAACCACGCCGTTGATCAGACCAAAAAGCGCGCAGATTACCATCACGATGATCAGTACCACGAATACCCACCAGGAACCGAATGCAGGCAGGTTCTGGGTCAGCTCAAAACGTCCGGAGTAATCCGGCTTCTGCAGCAGGGTTCCTGCGATACAGGCCGCCAGACCTACGATACGTCCGGCAGAAAGGTCGGTACCTTTCGTGATCAGACAGCCGGATACGCCGACTGCGATGATGAAACGGGGCGCCACGTTCAGCGCGATACTGGTCAGGTTACGAGGGGTGAAAAACTTCGGTCTCATAATACCGGTATAGATTACCAGGATACCCAGTACGCAGATAATTCCGTAATTGATAAGGAATTGCTTCCAATCCATTTTTTTACTCATTCTCTTATCCTCCCTAATTGTCAAATTGAGTTGCAAAACTCATAACCTTCTCCTGAGTTGCATCCTCGTCTTCCAGCTCTCCGGTAATGTGTCCGTTGCACATAACGATAACACGGTTGGACATACCTAAAAGCTCCGGCATTTCCGAAGAAATCATGATGATGGACTTGCCCTGCTTTACCAGGTCGATCATAATCTGGTAAATCTCATACTTGGCGCCTACGTCGATACCACGGGTCGGCTCGTCCATGATCAGAACATCCGGATTATTCGCCAGCCATCTTGCGATGATAACCTTCTGCTGGTTGCCGCCGGATAAGGACTGGATCAGGGTTTTGCTGCTCGGTGTCTTGATGCTCAGTTTTCCTACATTGTCCTGAACCAGCGCTTCAATCTTCTTATGGTTCAGCTTAAAGCCGGCATCCAGGTACTGATTTAAAGAGGAAATCGATACGTTGTCTGCAATGGACAGACAGCCAAGAATACCGGTTCCGCGGCGGTCCTCGGTAATCATGCCGATGCCGTCCTTGATCGCGTCAGCCGGACGCTTGATATTCATCTTCTTTCCTTTGATGATGACCTCGCCGCTGGCGATTCCTCTCATGCCGAAGATGGCTTCCATAATCTCTGTTCTCTGCGCGCCTACCAGACCGCCAAAGCCCAGGATCTCGCCCTTTCTCAGCTTGAAGGAACAGTTCTGGAAGGAACGCTCATGGATGGAGCATAAATCCTTCACCTCCAGCACAACCTCGTCGGTCCGGTAATCCTCCTTCGGAGGATATACGTTGGTCAGCTCACGGCCTACCATCTGACGCACGATCTCGTCATCGGATATATCCTTTACTTCCCAGGAACCAACATAGGTACCATCCCGCATGATGGTGATGTCATCCGCGATCTGGCGGATTTCTGCCATCTTGTGGGAAATATATATCATAGCAACACCTCTGGATTTCAAATCCCGGATAATGCGGAACAGCGCATCTACCTCATTATCCGTCAGAGAAGAGGTCGGTTCGTCCAAAATCACAATCTGCGCCTTCTGTGAAACCGCTTTTGCAATTTCCACAGACTGCATCTGTCCGATGGACAAAGTTCCCAGCTTTGCCTTCGGGTCAAAATTCATCTTTACATCCTTCAGCCACTTCTCCGCCTCCTGGTTCATGGTCTTGTGGTCCACCATGCCGAAGGGGCCGATTTTCTTTAACGGATATCTTCCCAGATACATATTCTCTGCAATGGTCCGCTCCGGAATCGGCTGCAGTTCCTGATGCACCATGGCAAGGCCCTTATGAAGCGCATCGTCCGGGTCTGCAATCGTCGTTTCTTTCCCGTCAATCTTAATGCTTCCGGTATCCATCTTGTATATGCCGAATAAACATTTCATCAGCGTGGATTTTCCTGCACCATTTTCTCCCATCAGAGCGTGAACTGTGCCGGGGCGTACCTTCAAATGAACGCCGTCCAGGGCCTTTACACCTGGGAAGCTTTTCGATACATTATCCATTTCCAGCCTGTACTCTGCCATCCCCTTATCTCCTTTCAAAAAATAGGGTGTATCCTTAGATACACCCTATATAAGCAACTTCTGTCATCAATTACTTAAGAGCGTCTAATACTTCCTGAGCATTATCAGGAGTAACCTTACGGTAGTCAACCATGTTAACCGGCTCTACAGCCTCACCCTTTAAGTACTGAACCGCGATGTCGGCAGCAGCCTTAGCCTGAGCCATATGGTCATTAAATACCGTACCGGTCATCTTGCCGTCTAATACGTTCTGAACCGCCTCGGTTAATGCGTCAACGCCTACTAAGTAGATGTCTTCATTTACCTTGCGTCCGGCAGCCTCGATTGCCTGTAATGCGCCAAGTGCCATTGCATCGTTGTTACAGAATACAACTTCTACTTCCTCACCGAACTGGGTTAAAGCATCCTGGGTTAACTGCTGGCCCTTCGCCTGATCCCAGTCACCACGCTGCTTGAACAGCTCGTTTACTTCCATTCCTGCGTCCGTTAATGCCTTTACAGAGAACTCGGTTCTGTACTGAGCATCTACGTTCTCCGGGTCGCCCTGAATCATAATATAGGAAACCTTGCCGTCGCCGTTGATATCGCCCTTGTTTGCGGTCTCCAGAATCTCTTCGCCCTGGAAGGTACCGGACTGTCTTGCGTCACAGCCTACATAGGTAGCCTGCAGACCTTCTGCCTTCCATCTCTCTTCCTCGTCTACGTCTGGCTCACGGTTAATGTAAACAACCGGGATTCCTGCATCCTTGCACTTGTCGGTAATCTGTGGTGCGGAGGAAGCCTGTACCAGGTTCAGGATCAGAACGTCAACACCGGAGGTGATGAAGTTATCAATCTGGTTGGACTGCTCAGCCTGGTCGCCCTTGCCATCCTGGATGGTAATATTCTCTTTCTTGAAGCCTAATTCTTCAACTAAGTATCTCTCTAATTCGGTACGGTATAAGGTCATGAAGTTATCATCGAACTTATAGATGGAAATACCAACGGTGGTATTGGAAGCATCGAAATCACCGGCTGCTGCTGCAACCTCTGCTGCGGTAGTCTCTGCTGCTTCTGCTGCAGTGGTTTCCTCAGCCTTGGTCTCTTCGGCCTTGGTTTCTGCTGCTGTGGTGGCAGGAGCTGCGGTTGTCTCCTTCTCTGCGCCGCCGCAGGCTGCCATGGAAAGTACCATCGTGGATGCTAAGCCGACTGCCATAACCTTCTTGAATAATTTCATAATGTAATCCTCCCTTTTTGGATATAGTTTTATCAAGTGGCACATTTACCACATCGACAAGCACATTATATCTCTGTTTTGTGCATTTTTCTATAAAATATTTTTCAATTCCATATGAAAATTCTTTGAGAATTATGTTTTTCGATATTTTTCGATATATTTTTTAAGTTTTTCGATACAAATTGCACGAAGAAAAAACGAGATGTCTGCCGTTTCTTCTGCTATTCCCGCTTCACCGGGACCTGACGGCTCCAGTAATACTTTCCATCGGAAAGGGTCAGCTTCTCCTCCGGCTTTTCCTCCAGAGCCATAGCCGCCGCTATGGTAAAGATTGCATGGGCGTACTCGGTCCGGTCGCTCTGAACCGTACCCAAAAGGGCTCCTTCCTCCAAAGCCTGCATCCCGGCCGGCGTCCCGTCGATTCCCACCACATTAATCTTATCCATAATGTTCAGCCGCTCCATGGCATCCAGCGCGCCCAGCGCCATATCATCATTGTTGCTGATAATCAGCTCGATTTCACCGGGAAACTGCGTCAGCCACTGCTCCGTCAGCGCGGAGGCCTGATTCCGCTCCCAGTTTGCAATTCCGCCCGTCAGCTTTTCCAGAGGCACCCCGCCGTCCATCAGGGTCTGAATGGACCACTCCGTTCGGATCAGGGAATCCTGGTGGCTGGTCTCCCCCTCCAGCAGCACATAGTTCACCTTTCCATCCCCGTTTAAATCAATGGAGGAAGGGTCCTGCTGATACTTGTCCACCACCAGATTTCCCTGCAGGACCGCGGACTCCTTGGCATCCGCGCCCACATAATAAAGCTTCTCCCACAGCTGCAGATCCTCCTCCACCGGTTCCCGGTTGAAAAATACCACCGGCACATCCGCCGCCATGGCATTGGCAATGATCGTGGATGCCATGGAGCGGTCCACGATATTCACGCACAGCGCATCATACCCCAGAGAAATCAGGCGCTCCGCCTGGGTGTTCTGGGTATTCTGGTTCTCCTTGGCGTCCTCGATATTTAAAACCACCTTGATTCCGGTTTCTTTCTCATACCGCTTGGCCTGCTCCTCCAGAGACTGGCGGAGCGTGCCTACAAAGGTATCATCCCCCCGGTACAAAAGAATCCCCAGGCGGATGGAGTTCTTCTCCGCCCGCTGTTCCCGGCTGCCGCACTGCCCCAGACCGAGCACGCACAGGGCTGCCAGCGCCAGCGCTGCCGCCAAGAACCATCCCGTCTGCATCTTCCTGTTCCCCATATCTGAATTCCTCCCAATCGCAGCGGCCCTATCCGCTCCGCTTTCTTTCCGAAGCTGCTCCCTTCGTCAGTCAATCGGGTACAGCATCTTCTCATACGCCTCGTCCCGCAGATTTTCCTTCGTGATATAATAGGCGTCCATGGTAATCTGCTCCTTGATGCCGCCCACTCCCTGGATGGCCTCCACCGCTTTTTCAATACTTAAATATCCCTCATCGAACCAGTTATGAACCACCATGCCCCGGATAATTCCCTGATCCATATCATTCAGTACCCTGGTCGTTCCGCCGATTCCGTAAAGACCGGCGATATGCTCCCCGTACACGCTGCTGTCCCGGATAATTCCTGCGGCAGTCTCCAGACTCTTCTCGTCCAGGGCAATCATCGCCGCACAGCCGCTCTCCGGATACACCGTGCTTTCGATCAGCCTTCTGCAGTCATCTGCCGACTCCAGCACCCGAAGATTCATCTGGTAATCCGTTTCCTCCAGGACGGACCGGATTCCGTCATAGATTTCCTGCGCATAGCCGTATTCCAGTCCTTCGGAAATCAGGTAAACGGGAATATCCGGCGGATTCTCCATCACCGCCTGTCCTAAAAGCTTTCCGGCCTCCGCATAATCAATGGCGATTCCGGCCGTCACCTGCTCATTCGGGAACACCTCTCCCAGAACCACCATCGGACTGTTCAGAATCATATCGTCCAGCTGGATACCGGCCTCTCTGGGATTCGCAGGCATCAAAATCACCGCCCTGGCTCCGTCGGCAATCTCTCTGGCAACCAGACTGGTCTGCTGCTCCTGGTCATTGGCCTCATACAGCGTGATAAAGCTTAAATCCACATGGAACTCCTCTGCCGCCCGGTCCATTCCCTTTCTCAGCTTCTCATAATCCTCATCGGTAGACTCCGACACGATAACTGAAACCGGATAAACCTCCACCTTTTTTTCATGGATGATCAGGTCCGTGGAGGACATCAGATAGAGCAGCACCAGAACGGCTGCAAATGACAGGAAAAACCATTTATTCTTACCGATTTCCATTCCCATCTCTCCCTTCCCGTTTCTGTTTCTCCTGCTCCTGAACCTCCAGATATGAGACCGCCGGCAGATGAATCTTCACCTTCGTCCCCTCATCCGGCTCGGAATCAATCTCCAGGCCGTAGGCTTCCCCAAAATACAGCTTGATCCGTTCATTTACATTCCGGACCCCGATGCCGGAGCCTCTTCCGGAGGACACATGAGTGGTATCAGAAAAAAGATTCTCCACCTGCTCCGGCGTCATGCCCAGACCATTGTCCCGGATGATAAAGTACAGCTCCTCCGCCTCCCGAAAGGCCCGGATTTCGATTTCTCCGTCTCCATCCATGAATTCCATCCCGTGATAGATGGCATTCTCCACCAGCGGCTGCAGCATCAGCTTCAGGCTGGCCAGCTCCGGCACCGCCTCGTCCGCCTCGATGGTATAAGTAAATTTGTTCTTAAACCGCATCTGCTGAATCATCAGATAGTTTCTCACATGCTCCAGCTCATCCTTCACCGGGATGATGCTCCGCCCCTTGCTGAGACTGATCCGGAAGAACCGGGCCAGGGCCGTCACCACCTTCACTGCCTCCGATTTCTGCTCATTTTCAATCATCCACACGATGATATCCAGGGTATTATACAGAAAATGCGGGTTAATCTGAGACTGCAGGGTGTCGAACTCGCTCTTCCGCTTCGACTCGTGTTCCTTTACAATGTCCTGCATCAGCACCTGAATCTGGCCTGCCATGCTGCTGATGGAGCGGCCCAGATGCTGTATCTCATAGGAGCCTCCGATTGAAACCTCCGCATCCAGGTTTCCCTCCTCCAGCTCTCCCACCGATTTCTCCAGCTCATGGATTGGATTGGTGATTCTGGAGGAAATATAATAATTAATCAGGGAAAGGATGAACAGGATGAAGGCAATGATAAATACGATGAACAGCCGGGTCTTTAAGCCGCTGAAGGACATGCCCTTCATAGGCGTCACACCCACCAGCTTCCAGCCGGTATAGCCCACCGATTTCACCGTCACATACCGCTTCTCTCCCTGAAAGATTTCTTCATGGATTCCGTCCCGGTATCCGGCTGCCGCCATATGATTCTCCTGCACTCTGCCGGAATCGATGAGCTGCGCCTTGGGATGGTAGATAATCTGTCCCTTCTTATCAATCAGATAGACATAGCCCCCGTTTCCCAGGGTCACGCTGTTTAAAAGCTGCTCTAAGCTGCTGTAGCGGATATCCAGAAGAAGCACGCCCTGGCTCACCGATGCGCCCTGGGTGATTTCCACCGCCCTGGATACCGAGATGACCCAGCGGTAGCGGTTTTCCATATCGTCAAAAATATACTGGACATGCGGACCGGAAAAATGCAGGTTTTCTGTCTTTTCCAGCGTCTCCTGAAACCAGCTCTCCTTCGTCACATCCACCGCCGGCTTAAGCCTGGCCGCCGGCATCGCCTCCAGCAGCTCCCCGTCACGGGACAGAAGGGCGATATTTTCCAGAGAATCCGCATTGTTGTCATACAGAAGCTTCATCTGGCTGTCGATGGATTCTCCGGAAATCTCCGCATTCTTCACCACCCCATAATAAAGGGCATCGGAAAGCTTCATGATGTTCCGCAGATATCCGTCCACGGACCGGTTGACCTGGGTCATCAGAATCTGGGTCTCCTCCTGAACCGCCTCCAGAAGCTGGCTGGAAAAACGTCCGTAAAGGGAGACGCCGATCAGCATGACTGCAATCAGCGCCGTCACGGTATAATAGATAAATATGGTATAGCGGATACTGTTCCCCTGGAATATCCTTCGTTTCCTGTTCTGCCCCTTCTTTTCCATCATTTTGCTCCCCGGTATTTGGTCGGTGACATACCGAATTTCTTCTTAAATACATAGCTGAAATAATTCTGCTCCTGATATCCCACCTTGGATGCAATCACATAGGTTTTGTCATCCGTCTTATTCAACAGCTCCACCGCTTTGTTGAGCCGCACATCCGTCAGATAGGTGGTGTAGGCCTCGCCGGTCTCCTTCTTAAACATCGTGGAGAAATACGCCGGACTCATATGCAGATGGCGGCAGATTTTTTCCACGGAAAGGTCCGGGTCCGGATAATTTTCCAGAATATAGCGCTTGGCCTCCTGCATCACATGCTTCATGGAGCTTTCCCGCTCCCGGTTCATGGCCTGATTCATCTTAAGGCCGGTCTGCAAAAGCCATTCTCCGAATTCCTCCTGGTTAAGCCCCTTCCCGGCTCCTTCCAGATACCGGTTTTCAGCTCCGAACACCTCTGTGAAATCCATATCGTACTGCTGCATCATCTGAACCACACTGTTGGTGATGCTGAGCATATAAGCCTGGTACTGTCTTGCATGGACCCTGGCCTGCTCCATCCGGTTTAAGATATCCCGCACTGCTTCCCTTATCTTTTCTTCCGGCCCGAACTTCACTGCAGTAAAAAGAGCCGCCTCGTCCCGGCTTTCCCAGATGAGCTTTCCGGTGCTGACCGGCTCCACATCATTGATATAGATGGTCCCTCCGGTCCCCACGATAGCCTTATAGCCCAGGGCATCCTTGGCCGACTGATAGGACTGGGCAATATCCGAAAGGCTGCCGCAGCCGTGGCCGATGCCCACCGTCACCGGCACCTCCAGGACCCGCCTGATTTCCTTGCACACATCCCCCATCACCGTGATAAAGCCGGTCTGGCTGTTGTCCGCATCAATGGCCGCGATCAATACCAGCTCCTGCTCCATGGAGGAAGGGAAGGAAGCAATCCGCCAGTCTCCCTCCAGCATCTCCGTCACCATCTGACGGACCGAGATCGGGATCAGCTCCTGCTCCCGATGGAAGGAAAGACGCCCTTCCCGGCTGATTTTTCCACTTTCCACATCGATGACGGCCGCCACCCATTTCTTCGCGCCCAGAATATCTACTCCATAGTCCTTCAGCTTTCCGCAGATAATCTCATCCGGAATCTGGCGGTGGATCATGTCATTTAAAAACTGCGCCCGGAACACCGGAAGGCTTCTGCGGTAATTCTCCCGAAGAAGGTCCACATTCCGCCGCTGGGCAATTTCCTCATCCAGGGAATTCTTGATCTTCTTCAGGATTGCCGTCAGCTCCTCCCCGTTTACCGGCTTCAGGATATACTCGATCACATTCAGCCGGATGGCCTGCTTTGCATACTCAAACTCATCAAACCCGGAGAAGATCACCATCTTGATGGAGGGATACTTCTGGCGGACCCGCTGGGCCAGCGTCAGACCGTCCATGTAGGGCATCCGGATATCCGTCAGCACCACATCCGGGTCCAGCGCCTCGATTTTCTCCAGGGCATCCTCCCCGTTTTCCGCATCGCCTACCACCTCAAACCCAGCTTCTGCCCAGTTAATCTTTCGGATAATGCCCTTGCGGACCTCCTCCTCGTCATCTACTAATATAATCCGGTATAAATTCACGATTTCTGTCTCCCCTTCTCGTCTATGCGTTCTGTGAACTGTCTTTTACCTTGTTTTCCTTAAAATCCGCTGCCGGGTGCCTGCCGCTTTTTAAGGCTTCCACCAGGATTCCGGCAATCCCCTCCCGGTCAAATAAGCCATGTACCTCCGTGCCGTACACATTCCCCCGGCTCCATCCATTCTCATACATCCGCTTGGAGCCGCTCCCGGTTTCCAGAAGGTAGGACAGCGGACGGCAGATTTCCAGCCTGCCCAAGACCAGTCTGGCGGTATCCGCCGGACCGTTCTCCCGGTCAATGAAGGTCTGCCCGGCGCGGACCGCCCGCCCGGAAAATGGTTTTCCGGATAACGGTTCAAAGATTCCTTCCACTTCGGAAAAGGCCCCTTCTACCGGTATTTCGGACGCTGCCGATTCCGGATTGCCGCAGTCCAATACCGTCCTGGTCGGAAGAAGCCCCAGTCCGTCCATTATCGTCGGAAGTCCGCTTTCTTCCGGAGTTCCGGCTGCCTTCGGGGTTCCGCTTCCTTCCGGCGTCCCGGCTGCTTCCGGTGTCCTGGCATCTTCCTCTTCCGCCCGGTTTTGAAGTTCCAGCCGTTCCCCCATCATCTGATAGCCGCCGCAGATTCCCCAGACCGGAATCTGATTCTCCCACAGCTTCCGGACTGCTTCCGCAAGTCCCGTCTGCCGCATCCAGTCCAGGTCCCCGATGACATCTTCCGTTCCCGGAAGCACCACCATATCCGGTTTTCCAAGTGCCTCTGCATCCGACGCGTAATGGACGCGGACTCCCGGAATACGGGAAAACACATCCAGGTCAGCATCCCCCGTCCGGTGGGGAAACGCAGCCGCCGCAATCGTAATTTCCGCCCCGGCTGCCCCTGTCTCTGCCCCTTCCCCGGTTCCCGTCTCTATCGTTTTCTTGATTTGTTTTTCCATCCGTTTTTCCATTTTTTTCTCAATCATTCTGCCTATCCTTTCGCCGGTCATAACATTACCGTACCTTCACCGTCAATTTTCACTAATTTTCTGTGTCAATATGTTGAAGTATACCACATATTGTAAAAAAGGGAAAGCACCCTTTCGAATGCTTTCCCTTTCATGTTTTTCCGGCTCTGCCTCTCACCGCAGGTTCGCCACGCTTTTTTCTTTTGCAAACCCCGGAATCTGGTAGAGGACCAGCACATCGGTAATCTGGCTCTCCTCCATAAAACGGCTGACCGGCATATTAAAATACCGCAAATCCACCATATACACCGTTTCAAAATGGTTTGCCAGAAACGGGGCCATGCTGTGGGCAAAGGAATCCTTTATGATTAAAAGCCGTTTTCCCTTCCCCTCCGGGCAGAGCGTTCCCTGCCGGATGCTGTTGTTCCGAATTTCTGTCAGTCCGTGATTTCCGTCCAGGAAAACCGAATACTTATCCTTCTTATCCAGATAGCTCCAGGAATACAGCTCCGAATGACCTTCCGCCCCGCCGTCATAGAACACTTCATATTCCACCGGCCGCTTCGGCTGATAGATGGAAATCGGCTCCGCAGAATTTTGGCCCAGGCTCAGCTTGGAGGCAATCGTCCCCAGGAAATTCTCCGTCACCGGAGCCACATCGAACGCCCCCGGCTCCCACGGCTTCAGCCCCAGAGACTCTGCCCAGGCCTGATAACCATAATAAGCTCCCAGAGAGGTCCAGTGATGGTCCGTCCGATAGTAGATGGGTTCCCGGCTATGCCTGCTCAGCATTTCCTCCACCGGAACCCAAACCGCCGTCTGTTCTGTTTCCGGAACGGATTGCTCCGGGTCCGATGCCCCTGCGGAAAACAGTTCTCCGAATACCCGCCCCTGGTCGTAAGGCGCCGCAGCAAATGGCAGCTTATCCTTCAAAATCTCCGAGGCCGACGGCACCAGCATCATCCGTACATGATTTTCCCCCAGCTTCTGCGCCGCATCCAGAGCAAACGCCCTTATCTTCTCAAGATTGGCATAAAGCACCGGTCCATCCAGGTCCTCCGTGTCAAACTTCTCGATGTAATATCCGTCTTTTCCCAGATAAACACCATTGATATCCTTCTTTCCGAAAAGCTTCTCGCTCTCCGCCTGAACCCGCACCCAGCCATCCCGGCCCGGAAACTGGTCGCTTAAATACTTATCATACTCGCTTCCCAGCTTTCCTGATACCAGCTTCTCCCAGGTCACCTTGGGCCGTTTCGCCAGATACCGGTTTTCCGTCTCCGAAAATGCCCGGTCCGGCAGAATCGTACCCAGAAGCCCCAGCCCGGCAAGAAGCCCGATAAACGCGAAGGTTTGTGTCTTACTGTTCATGTTTTTCCCGCCTTCCCAATATTCTGTAAAAATCCGCCGGACGCAGAAAGGTCTGGCCGAAAGCAATTTTCATACACACGCTAAAAACGGAAATATAAAAATGGATTGTAGCTGTCATTCACCAGGTAAGCCGTGCACAGCAGAATCCCCGCCAGAAGAAGAACGGTTTCCGCCAGCCCGGTCCATCTGGCTGCAGAGCCCGTCTGCAGCCTTCCATTTACCGCCGCAATTCCGGCCGCCTGCACGTTTTCCTCTGCCGGCATACCGCCGAATATCCGGTTTCCAATCCGTTTCGGAATCTCCGTGGAGCCAATCACTGCCAGGACAAACAGCGGCAGGCAGGAAACCAGCAGATACACGCTTCTCGGCGACGTCACTGCGATTCCGCCAAGCCCGATCATCTCTTTTCCGAACCGCAGGCCCGCGCCCAGATCCTCATGCGCAAACAGCACCCAGCCGAACAGCACCAGAAGCATGGCATACATATGCTGAAACCAAGCCGGAAGCTTTTCCAGATATTTTTTTAAACAGAACTTTTCCACCAGCAGAAGCACACCAAAATACAATCCCCAAAGGCAGAAATTTGCCGCCGCTCCGTGCCAGATGCCGGTCAGAATCCAGACAATCAGGATATTCCGAAGCTGCTTTCCCCTGCCCTTCCGGTTTCCGCCCAGCGGGATATATACATATTCCTTAAACCAGGTTCCCAGGGAAATATGCCATCTCCTCCAGAAATCCGTAATGCTCTTCGCCAGATAAGGATAATGGAAATTCTCCGGGAAATGAAAACCAAACATACTTCCCAGTCCCACTGCCATGTCCGAATACCCGGAAAAATCATAGTAAATCTGCATGGCAAATGCCAGAATCCCCATCCAGACCAGAAGAACGCTTCTCTCGTCCCCTCCGATTCCCTGAACCTCCGTCCACAGCGCCCCCATCGGATTCGCAATCAGCACCTTCTTCATCAGGCCAATCACAAACATACGGACTCCATAGGAAAATAAGGGAAAGCTCTCCCTTCTCTCATCCAGCTCCTCCGCGATGGTCTGATAGCGGACAATCGGCCCTGCAATCAGTTGAGGGAACATCGCTACATAAGCTCCAAAGGAAATGATATTTTTCTGGATTTTCGCCTCGTTCCGGTACACATCAATGGTGTAGGACATGGTCTGGAAGGTATAAAAGGAGATGCCGATGGGAAGCGCCAGCCCCGGAAGAGGAATCTGGCTTCCCGCTGTCTCATTGACCAGGCCAATGAAAAAATCCGCATATTTAAACACCCCCAAAAGGGCCAGGTTGATGCAGGCCGAGGAAGCCACCAGCCACTTTCCAAGCTCCGGCCTTCCCTTCTCCCGCACATATCCAATCAGCCGCCCATGCGCATAATCCACCACCGTGGAAAAAAGCAGGAGCGATACATACACCGGTTCGCCCCATCCATAAAAAATAAGGCTCCCAAGGAACAGAATTCCATTGCGGAGCCCCTTCGGAGCCGCAAAATACAGAATCATCATCACCGGCAGAAACCGGAATAAAAACAACAGACTGCTGAATACCATACGCTCTCCAAATAAATGTTTTTAACTTATTTTTATTGGTACATATCCTCTACGATCTTTACTGCCTTCGCGTTATTTTCCTTCGCAGATTCCAGCGCCTTTTCCTCGCTCTCCTCGAATGCCGCGTCATCTGCCCTGCCCAGCATGATGAAATATACGTCATCTCCCATGCGAAGTACCTGGGATGCCTCGATGGTCGGCATGTTCATCGGATACTGCATGGAATTCTCTACCAGATTGTCCCGGTAAGCATTCAGCGCCTTCTCCACCTCTTCGCCTTTGCCTTCCTTCGCCTTAACTCCCACAAACTGCTCCACATGAACGGAAATCATCGGTCCCTCTGCCAGGAAGCTGTCATAAAGCTCCGCGTCTACACCGAAGGTGTTCTGGAACATCTCCGCATCAAACTCCATGCTCGGAATGTACTGCTCGCCCAGAGCCTCCTTTAAAGCAGCCTGTACGTCTGCAAGCTCTACCTTCTTTGCTTCTGTCTCCGGAACCGTTGTTTCTGCTGCGGTGGTTTCCTTTACCTCTGTATTCTGACAGGCCGATAAGCCCAGAGCAGCCGCCATCAGCGCAGCCGCCATTAATGTTCTTTTCTTCATGATTTCGTAATCCTCCTTCTCGTCGATTCTTTTGGGAAATCCGTACCTCCGGATTCCCTGAACCAACGATACTCATTATAAGCGCCCCTGCCATTTCTGTCAATTTACGAAAAGCTTAACACTCTTTACGAAATTATAGAGACAGATTTGTTTCAAGCATCAAAAACCCCCGGAAACACTGGGTTTCCGGGGGTAAATATTATCACTATGCTAATTTGCTCT
>JAUNPZ010000118.1 GCA_030536455.1 Lachnospiraceae bacterium
TTTTTCATTCCTCTATAAAATCGTTCCGCCTCCCGCTACCACTTCTCCCAGATAAAACACCACCGCCTGTCCGGGGGTAATGGCGCGCACCGGCTCTTTAAACTCACATTCCACCAAATCCTCGCCAAGCTCCCGCAGCACGCAGGCTGCGCCCCTATGGCTGTAGCGGATTTTCGCCGTCACTTCCAGTTCCTTTCCGTGAAGACCGTCCACCGCCATCCAGTTCAGCCGATTGCAGCGCAGGGTATTGGTGAACACATCCTCGCCCTCTCCAATCACCACCTCATTGGTTTCCGGCCGGATTTCCTTCACGAAGATTCTCCGCCCCATGGAAAGGCCCAGGCCCCGGCGCTGGCCGACTGTATAGTGGGTAATTCCCTTGTGGGGTCCCAGAATTTTTCCTTCCGTATCCACGAAATTCCCTTTAGGAAGCTCCTTTTTGCAGTATTCCTCGATGTATTTCGCGTAATCGTGGTCCGGGATAAAGCAGATTTCCTGGCTGTCCGGCTTATCCGCCACCGGAAGGTCATACTTCTCTGCCAGCGCCCGGATTTCCTCCTTCGTATACTGGCCCACCGGCATCAGCGTGTGGGAAAGCTGGTGCTGGGTCAGATTATACAGGGCGTAGGTCTGGTCCTTCGCCGATGTGGCAGACGTCCGCAGGGCATACCGCTCGTTTTCCAGCTTTTCAATCCGGGCATAGTGGCCGGTGGCGATGTAATCCGCGCCCAGCCCCAGGCATCTCTGCAGAAGCGCCTCCCATTTTACATACCGGTTGCAGGCGATGCAGGGATTCGGCGTTCTTCCGTGAAGATACTCCTCCACAAAATAGTCGATGACGTTCTTCTGAAATTCCTGCCTGAAATTCATCACATAATAGGGAATCCCCAGCTTTTCCGCTACTCTTCTGGCATCGTCCACCGCGCTTAATCCGCAGCAGCCTCCGTTTTCCTGCGTAATCTCCTCCGGCTCATCCTGCCAGATCTGCATGGTAACGCCGATGACTTCATACCCCTGCTCCTTTAACAGACAGGCCGCCACAGAGGAATCCACGCCTCCGGACATACCTACCACTACCTTTTTCCTTCCGTTCTCCGCCATATCCCGCTCCTGATTGCATTAAATTTCCAAATCAACCTGGTACTAATATTCTTCCTCTTCAGCCTCTTCCTCGCTGATATCGCTCTTCGGCTTTTCCAGTCCTTCAATCTTGATGTCATGCTTCCCGGCATAATCCCAGAGAGCGGCATGGATGGCTTCCTCTGCCAGAAGAGAACAGTGCACCTTGACCGGCGGAAGGCCGTCCAGAGCCTCCATCACCGCCTTGTTGGTTACCTGCATCGCCTCCTGAATGCTCTTTCCCTTTACCATCTCCGTTGCCATGCTGCTGGTCGCCACTGCCGCTCCGCAGCCAAATGTCTTAAACTTGCAGTCCCGGATAATCTGGTTTTCATCAATATCCAGATAAATCCGCATGATATCGCCGCACTTCGCATTGCCTACCGTGCCCATGCCGCTGGCATTCTCGATCTCTCCTACATTTCTTGGGTGTTCAAAATGGTCCATTACCTTTTCTGAGTACATCGTCTTCTTCTCCTTCTCAATCTATCTCTATCATCCATTGTGTTTTTCTTTCTTAATAAAATCCTCGTACAATGGGGACATGTTCCGCAGCCGCTCCACGATCCGCTTCACCTCTCCGGCCACATAATCCATCTCTTCTTTTGTATTCTCCTCGCTTAAGGTCAGGCGCAGAGAGCCGTGGGCAATCTCGTGCGGCAGGCCGATGGCCAGAAGCACATGGGACGGGTCCAGGGAACCGGAGGTGCAGGCCGAGCCGCTGGAGCCGCAGATACCGGCCATATCCAGCATAATTAACAGGGACTCTCCCTCAATGAAACGGAAGGAGAAATTGCAGTTGTTCGGAAGCCGGCTGGTCCGGTGTCCGTTTAATTTTGTATAGGGAACCTCCGCCAGAATCTTCTCAATCAGGTAATCCCGAAGCTCGGTTTCCTTTCTGGCGCGCTCCTCCATATTTTCCATGGCAAGCTCCGCAGCCTTTCCGAAGCCTACGATGCCGGTCACATTTTCCGTACCGGCCCGGCGCTTTCTCTCCTGGGCGCCGCCATGAATAAAGGAGCGAATCTTTACGCCGGTCCGGATATACAAAAAGCCCACGCCCTTCGGCCCGTTAATCTTATGGCCGCTGGCGCTCATCATGTCAATATGATATTCATCTACATGAATCATCACATGACCGTAAGCCTGAACCGCATCGGTGTGGAACAGGATTCCATGCTCCTTTGCAATCTCGCCAATCTCTTTAATCGGCTGAATGGTTCCGATTTCATTATTGGCAAACATGATGGTGATTAAAATGGTATCCGGGCGGATGGCTTTTTTCAGCTCCTCCAGCTTCACCACGCCGTCTTCATCCACGTCCAGATATGTCACCTCGAAGCCCTGCTTCTCTAACTGTTCACAGGTATGGAGCACCGCATGGTGCTCGATTTTACTGGTAATGATATGGCGTCCCTTCTGCCGGTAAGCCTCTGCAGCGGCCTTGATGGCCCAATTGTCCGACTCGCTGCCTCCGGCCGTAAAATAAATCTCCTGGGTCTTCGCGCCGATTGATCTTGCAATCGTCTCCCTGGCATCCGTCACCGCCTTCTTGCTGATTCCGGAAAACTCATATACCGAGGATGGGTTGCCGTAATACTCGGTGAAAAAGGGAAGCATCGCTTCCACAACCTTGGGATTGGTTCTGGTGGTTGCCGCATTATCTAAATAGATGAATCTCCTGCCTTCATTCATTCTTCATTCTCTGCCTTTCTATGCATATTCACAGCAGTTTCCTGTCTGTGCGCTGCAATTTACTATACCATACATTTCCTACTATTTCAATATGATTTTAGTAATTAAAATTTTCACACATCTTCTCTTCCTTTTCCGTCAGCTTTCACCAAAAAGCACAGAGGTTCTAGGACATTTCCGGGCTTCATATAATAGCAGCAATTCCTTCCCTGCGGAGTCTGTATGAGCATGCCTGTCCTTAAGCTGTCCCCCGGAAAACGGGCATTCCTGACCGGAACGCTGCTCCTGACCGGGACCGGCTTCCTGTGCCGCATTCTCGGCTTTTTCTACCGCATTTTCCTGTCCCGGACCATCGGTGCGGAGGGACTGGGCATCTACAACATGGTGCACCCGGTATTCGGCATCTGCTTCGCCGTCTGCGCCGGGTCCATCCAGACCGCCCTTTCCCAGTATGTGGCTGCAAATCAGAAGCGGGGCCGCGCCGTGTTTCACACCGGCCTGGCTGTCTCCCTGGCCCTTTCGTTTCTGATGGCCGGCTTCATCTGCCGCCATGCCGGCTTTATCGCAGAACACATCCTGCTGGAGCCACGGTGCGCTCCTTATCTGAATCTGATGGCGCTGTCCGTTCCCTTCGCCGCCCTTCACGCCTGCATCAACGGACTCTACTACGGCATGCAGAAATCCCGTGTTCCCGCCTTCTCCCAGGTAGCGGAGCAGGTGGTCCGCATGGCAGCCGTCTGCGGAATCGTCCGGTGCCTGCAGGAAAGCGGCCGCCCCATCACCGTCACCCTGGCCGTCTGGGGGCACCTGATCGGCGAGATGGCCTCCGCCGCTTTCACGCTTTTCTGTCTGGCCGCATGTCCGCCATGCGTCTCCTCTCGCACATTCCAAAAGAGAACCGGCTCCGGGCCAAAGGCTTTCGGAGAAAATCTTCTCCCCCTGATGACCCTGGCCCTTCCCTTAATCGGAAACCGCCTGGTCTTAAACCTGCTGGGCAGTGCGGAAGCCATCTGGATTCCCAACCGGCTGACCGCCTACGGCTTAAGCTCCGGTGACGCCTTCTCCGTCTACGGCGTGCTGACCGGAATGGCGCTTCCGTTTATCCTGTTCCCCTCTGCCGTCACCAACTCCATCGCCGTCCTGCTTCTTCCCTCGGTGGCAAAAGCCCAGGCCGAAAAGAATCAGGCGCAGATTTCCGCCGCCATCTCCATGGCCCTTCGGTACAGCTCCTACATGGGAATCCTCTGTACCGGAATCTTCTGCCTCTACGGACGCCAGCTCGGCACCAGTGTCTTCCGAAGCCCCTCAGCCGGAGCCTACATCCGGACTCTGGGCTGGCTCTGCCCGTTTATGTACCTGGCCACCACCCTGGGCAGCATCTTAAACGGCCTCGGAAAAACCTCTGCCACCTTCCTGCAGAATGTCTGCGCCCTGTGCCTCCGCCTGGTTTTCGTCCTCATCGGCATTCCCAAGACCGGCATGCAGGCCTATCTGGCCGGACTCCTGATCAGTGAAATCTTTCTGGCCTTCTGGCATCTGTCCACCCTGCGAAGCTTCGCCTGCTTTCGCTGGAATGCCGCAGAGATGATCGGAAAGCCCGTTCTTCTTCTCCTCACCGGCGGCTGGCTCACCAAAAAGCTGTGGAGCCTTTCCGTAAGCCGGTTTCACGGCTCTTTTTTAGAACCAGGAACCGCCCTCTCCTTCTTCGGGACGGCCCTGCAGATTGGGATGCTCTGCAGCATATACGGTGGTCTTCTGTTGGGATGGCATCTGTTAAAACGCAGGCAGAAAAGTTAAATTTAATGCGTTCCGCCTCCCGGTCCGCCCTCTGCCATCTCCTCTGCGGCCCGGTAAATCTCTGCGGCCGTCTCCTCGCCGGTGCTCCGCTCCATCACCAGCGCAAGAATCAGGATACCGGCCACATTCATGCAGAAACGGATGGCCGCAAACCGCCCGCCCAGCTGGGTAATCTCAAACAGCATCATCGGAAGCTTCGTGGTTGACCATGCTCCGAGAAAAACAAACACGTTTCTTAAGGATACGCCCTTCTTCAAAAATATGCCCGCTACCGGAAAAGCCGCATACAGCGGTCCCGCCGCAAAGGAGCCTGCAAGGAATGCCAGCACGCTCCCCTTCACACCGGAACCATTTCCCATATATTTCATCATCGTTTCCCTGGGAATCCACACATCCATCAGCCCCAGCAACAGAAAAATCGGCGGAATGATGGACAGCATCTCCCGCAGATTATCAAACGATGTGGCAAACGACGCTTTTCCCAAATCCGGCGCAAACAAAAGCAGGGCCGCATTCAGCAAAAGCAGAAAAAGAAATATCCGATACCGCTTAAACAGCGCTTTTCCACGTTTCATCTCATCACCACCCCCATCACCGCCGAAGAAATCACCGCCAGGAGAAAGAAGCCAAGGTTTCTCCGAAGCGCCGTATTCCTTCCGAAGTACTTTGATTCCAGCGGCAGGGTGGCAATTCCAACCATCATAAGAGTAGAGATAAACATGGCAATCTGCCCGTATCCGGCGCCGGCCTTCTGTAAAGATGCCGCCAGCGGAAAGGCCACAAAGCCCGGAATCAGGGAAATACTGCCCACCGCCGCTGCAATGGCCATCCCGAATATTCCCGACTCGGCACCAAGAAGCCTTGAAATCGTCTCCTCATCCAGCGCCGATAAAACCATGCCGATGAAAAGAAGCACCGCCAGGATGGACGGCAGAATATTCTCAAACGACTTCCATGCCTTTTTTAACGCCAGCCTGGTCTTTTTTCTGTCCTTAAAAAAAGAAGCAGCCAGCCACAATGCCGCTGCCCCATATAAAACCTTTGTAAACATATTCTTTGCTCCTTCTTGTGTTCGCATTCCCATAAAAGCCTGCCGGGCGCATGAAGGCTATTCCGAAAATCCGCCGTCCCGCTTTGCAGCCCGCACCAAAAGCATCATCGGCCTTCGCATCTCATCCTCCATTCCCGGCAGCTCCATCATATCCTGAGGCGGCATCGCCTCCTCCACCGCCTCGATGGCAAAACCGCACTCCAAAAGCCCGCCTAATATCTGCGTCAGGGTATGATGCTGCTTAAGCACCCTCTGCCCCAGGAAATTCGTCTCCCGTTCTCCCGGATAAAAATAATTATCCACCGGCCAGTACAGCGCCCTGCCATTCTCATCGCAAATCCAGCTCTGATTCACGCTTCCGGTAAATACCGGATGTTCGATATTAAACAGAAAAATCCCGTTCTGCTTCAAGGTCTGATGCACCTTCCGGTACACCTCGTTCAGATTCTCCACATAATGCAGAACCAGATTGGATATCACACAGTCGTAGGTATCCGCCGGGTACTCATACTCCTCCAGCCCGCATACCTCATACCGGATTCTTGCATCCCCATTCGTCTCCTTCGCCTTCCGAATCATATTCTCACTCAAATCAATGCCCATCACCCGGCTGGCCCCGCACTCCGCCGCATACCGGCAGTGCCAGCCGTAGCCGCAGCCCAGGTCCAGCACCGCCTTTCCCTCCAAATCTGGAAACAGCGGCTTAAGCTGATGCCATTCCCCGGCCCCCGACAGCCCCTTCCGGCTCCGGTCCATCTGGGCGTAGGCATCAAAAAAGGCATCGTTATCGTAAATGTTGTTCATGGTTCTTTTTTCTCCTTGATTTTGTTTTTTCGCATCCGCTTGCATTCTCTTTCATTTTTTCAGTTCCGATTTTTTGAGCACCACGGCCATCAACCGCCCATAGAATTAAGTTCTGAACAAAACTTGGTGTAATAATCATCGGAGGCTGTTTCATCGGATACCAATAACGCTCCCATTCTCCGGAAGTTTCTTTTCCTTGGAATATCATTCCTTTGCTTATCACAAAAAAATCGCCCTCTCCCACTCTGTAGGATAAAATAATTCGTTTATCCATAGAAACTACCGTAAGCCATGGTTCATCACATAAATCTGCTTCCTTTTTTACCCACCAAACAAATTTCATCCCTTTATAACATATCGCTCTTCTTCCCTTTTTTGAAACTCCCATCTGTGCCCCCTATTCAAGCAATACACCAAGCTGGATGGAGTTCACATTTCTCCCCCAAAAATTAAAACCAATATTGATTCATTTGAGTTAAAAACTCTTTTGTAATTGGAAATCCTGAAGATTCCCCAATTACAGAGTCAATACCACAATATGGACACATTGCCGTTCCAGATATATCTTCTACCCACTCCACAATTTCTTTTGGAGAAAAAATAGCCAAACAGTAGAAGCATCCACATTTTTTATCCTTTTTCAATTGTTCTTTGTGATTAGCGCTGTATCTATGTGCCGCTATATAACCTTCCAAAGCAATCCCCTCCCTGCTATTTCTAAGCTGCCGCCTCGGTTCATTCCGGTTTCTTTTCTCCCCAAATTATATCATGCCCATTTCTCCCCATCAAGTTTTTCCATTTTCCAGCGGCTCCTCCGTAAAAGCGATGAAACCAGAAAATTTTTCTGAAATTCAAATTAAAACAGCCCGGTCCGCCCGGGCAGAAAGAAAGATATAAAATGTGAGAGATGCAAAGCCTGCCCTTCAGACAACTTCGATATAATATGGACAGATATCCTCATAATGACCGTCCTTCATGCGAAAGCCCTTTGGAATCGTGCCTAACTGAGTAAATCCGCAGCGTTCATATAAATTTCTCGCATGAACATTTGTCTTAACAACTGCGTTGAACTGCAGAATGCGAAACTGCTCCTTTGCCGCCTGTGAAATGCTGTGCTTCACCAGTTTTTCACCAATGTGCAGACCGCGGACTTCGGCATCGACCGCATAACTGGCATTGCAAATATGCCCGCACCTCCCCACATTGTTCGGGTGTAAGATATATAAGCCCACAACCTTCTCTATATCTGAGTCTTCTGCCACTCCGCAAAAGGTCTGACCTGCGAAAAAAGCCTTTCCTTCCTCAAAAGATAACTTATCCTCCTGAGGAAAAGCAATTCCGTCCTCCACTACAGTATTCCATATTTTAACCATGTCTTCGATATCTTCATCTGTATATTTTCTTATCGTAATCATGACTTTTTCACTCCATTATCCCTTATTCACCAGCACATTATCCCTATCAAAATTAAGTGGATCCCTTCCGAAAATGGCAGGAACCGATAAATTCTGACGGCATATCACTGCTCATAATAAAATGTAATAACCTGCTGATTAACGTCCACCTTTGCATCCACCCCAAACGGAATAATACAGCGAGGCGTTGCATGACCAATGTTCACATTATATACGACCGACAGCTTCTTATCTGAAATTTCTTCTAAAAGAATCGCCCGATACTCCTCATAATAGGTTTCATTCTGAGGCTTTCCGATCAAAAGCCCCGATATCACATCAAATATTCCAAAATCCTTTAATGCGCGAATCATCTTTCTGTATAAATCCGGCACCGGCTTTTCTTCACTGGTTTCAAGAAGAAGTATTTTATTTTTCCACTCTTCCAAGGTTGGAAACAGTCCATATTTCTCGCACATAGACACCGTATCTTCAAACCTTGAATGGTCAAAAATATCGAATATAGTGTTTAAGCATCCGCCTAAAATTTGTCCTTCAAAGACCGGATTTCCATGGATTAACTCAAAGCCTGTATTAGGAAAACTTTTCATCGAAACGCCAATGCTCTTCTCGCTGTAATCCGTTCTTTCCTGATACCAGACCTCACTTGGACGTATCTCTTTTATCCTTCCGGTCGTAATCAATTCTTCAAAATAATCTCTTGTATATGGCAGCATTTCACTGGAAAGTTCGCATACATCCGACAGAAATGCCTGCCCGTAAAACGTCTTTATCCCCACTTTATTTAGCATAAAATGGTTCATTGTCGTATCGGAAAAGCCCAGAAAAATCTTCTGCTTCACCGCATTTTTCAGTTCATTATTCCCAAATAAATAAGGCAGCAGACGATAAGTATCCTCTCCGCCGATTGCGCATAAAATCATATCTATGGAATCATCCTGAAACGCAGCTATGAAATCTTCCGCCCGCTTTTGGGGATTCTCATTTATATATTCCAGCCCCTTCAATGCATTCGGCAAAAACACCACTTCCATGCCATATGCTTTCAGCCGTTCCATTCCAATATGAAGTTCATGCTTTACAAAATCTTCCCCCAGAATCCCGCTGGATAAACTAATGATACCTATTTTTTTAACACGCATTCT
>JAUNPZ010000119.1 GCA_030536455.1 Lachnospiraceae bacterium
CCGCAGGGTCATTTTTCTTATCTGGGGTGCTGCTGAAATCAAATACTGGCATAATGGGTACTCCTTTTGTTTTCTTTTCGTAACGATTCTCAATCGATTTATGCAATCTGAATTTAATATGCCCGGAACACGAACGGAGCCGGAACCTCCCTCGGTTCCCTTCCGGATGCTTCCTGGAGTTGTGTCCACAGCCGCTCGATGGAATCCTCGCCCTCTCTCACATCCTCCAGCTCCAGGCCGCCGTCCTGTTCCAAAAGAGCCAGCGCTTCTTCATACTGCCCAAGCTGATATCGAGCTGAGATGTCATAAAACTTCAGACGGCTGATTTCTTTTTCTTCCTCTCCTAAGGACTCGTAGCACTGCCGGATTTCTTCATACCCCTGACCGGCAAACAGGATTTTAAAGCCTTCCTTCAGATAGGAGACATCCTTCTTCTCCAGTGAAAGTCCCCGGATCATCCAGGAAACTGCCTTCTCCTTCCGTCCTGCTTTCAGATACAGACAGCTGAGTCCATGACAGGCCCACGGATTTTCCTTCCATTTCCAGGATTCCTTCAGTTCCTTTTTTGCTTTCTTATCGTTCTTTCTTACATAATACTGAATTCCAAGCTGATAATGGGCATACCAGTTCTTTTGGTTCTTATCTTTTATATGCTCCTTTAACAGAAAAAAAATCGCATCCTCATCCCAGAATTCATCCGGACGCTCCTGCGGCTCCGGCTCATGAAGCAGGCCGGTGCGGCAGAATGCCTCCCATTTCTGAAGGCTTTCCTTTTCCATGCAGAATTCCAGATGCTTCGTTCCTTCCTGCCCTGGCGCAGACGGTGCGGCAAATGCGCCGTACCCGCTGCCCTTCATCAAAAGGCTTCCTCTCGTCTTCGCCAGCGTTTTTGTCTCCCTCAATTTCATCTCCAGTTCAGAAATCCGTCCGCTCCGGCAAAGCTCCTCCGTCAGAAGCCTGCTGTTCTCCTCATTCGACAGGGGAAGCTGTTCCTTCTTAAGCTGCAGCGGACCATACTGCTCCATCCATTCCCAGGCAGTATGAGGCGCCATCGGCAGGCAGCCGTACTGGGTCTTGGCCAGTCCGGCCTGAATCTCAATGTAGTCTCCTCCATCTTTTGTAAGAAACTCCTGCCAGTGCTTTGAGCCACGGGTATGTCCCCAGGAAAAAAGCTTCCGGCTTCTTAACCGGCTGGTAGACACCTGCAGCAGGCCATATCCGTCTTTATCGGTACTGGCAATATATTTCGGACTTTCCTCCTCGATATCAAAGAAATAATCCACGCTGAGTGGAATTCCGTTATAGCGGGTCACGTCCACGCCGTTTACATACGGAATCCCGACCTTCGTCACCTTTCCGTCTGCGACGGTAAACGCCTTTCGGGCAGGCACGATCACCCTTCCGCCCGCATACTCCGGCACGGCCATGTTGCTCCACCAGTACATCGGAATTACCGTGTCATTCTCATTGACAATCCGCATCCGGCAGTTCAGCACCCGGTCCCCGGCTCCCAGCCAGAAATCCATCTGATAGCAGACTCTGCGGATTCTCTCGTACTCATACATGCGGAGCACCGGATTGCCCTCTTCATCCGACAGCTCCGCTGCATACAGCGGCGCTGTGGTAAATGGCGTATGTCCGATTACCCCGATGTTCCATTCGACGCCGCCGCTGAACCAGGCATTCCGCACGGCCAGATTTCGGAAACGCAGCACATCATTGGTATAAAGAAGATTCCTTCCGGTTTCCTTATCAATCAGTGACCACAGCCTTCCGCCCAGCTCCGGCAGGAAGACAGCCTTTAAATACGCATTCTCCAGAACGATCGTCCGGATGATCCGCTTCCTCATCGCTTTGCTGTATGCATTGTACTGTCTGTAGGGGTAGGCGTACTCTCTTTTTCCGTACCCCTCATAGATTTCATCCTCTTCGTCCAGGCAGAATTCCAGATGATTCTGAAGAACGGTTTCCCCCAGGATATCGGGCACACAGGCTTCCTCTCCCAAATCAGACGCCAGGATTTCCATATCCTCAACCCGCAATTCGCTTCTCCTTTGACTGCTCATATTCACTGCGCTCCCATCCCTCGCTTTTGACGTTTTATTATCTCTTTTATTTTAACGTCTTCCTGCGAAAATGGCAATCCCTTCTGCTTCAATTTCCATGCACGGTTCCATTCACCACATAAATCCCCATGCATACCAGCACCAGCGCCGCCAGCGTGTTCCAGGACAGCGCCTGACTGCTCTCACCCAGGAAAACAGCCGATAAGAATACGCCAAATACCGGATTCATAAATCCAAATACCGTAACCCGGCTGACCGGATTGTATTTTAAGAGAACGCCCCAGATGGTGTAGGCCACCGCCGAAATCAGGGCGAGATACAGCAGAAGCAGATAAGCCGGGGCAGACTGTCCCCCACGGATAGAGCCGTCCCCGAAAAGACCGATTCCCATCAGAATCGCCCCGCCGCACATGAACTGATACCCGCTCATCGTCACCACATCATACTCCTGCGAATATTTCTTCACCAACGCGCTGGATATGGCATAGAAGACCTGCGCCAAAAGCACAAAGCCTTCCCCGGCAAAGGACAGCTCAAAAAGCGTATCGGAACCGGCGCCGGAAAGATTCATGATCACAATTCCCGCAAACCCCAGAAAACAGCCCGCCAGCTTCCGCTTCGTCAGCATTTCATAGCGGAAAATCAGGCTGGCGAAGAGAATGGAGATGAATACATTCGTTCCCGTGATAATCGCCCCGTGCACCCCGGTTGCGTGGGATAATCCCACATAAAAGAAATAGTACTGCAGCACCGTCTGAGCCAGGGAAAGCTTTATAATCGGAAGTCCGGCCCCCTCTGGCGGCATCATCCATCTGCCCTTTTTCAGGCTGTGGAACAGGATTACCAGAAAGCCGGCCAGCAGAAAACGGGTTCCCGCAAACAAGAGGATGGAGAAGGTATCTCCGGAATCAATCCGGAACAATCGGTATCCGGTCTTAATGGCCGGCGTGGCGCTGCCCCATAAAAAACAGCAGATACCGGCCAGCAGCAGGACGATTTTCATATCGGTCAGATTACATTTTTTTCTTTCGTACATGGTTGAACGCTCCCTTATTTTCTCTTCGGAACCAGCTCCATCTCAAAAGTAAATGCTTCCGGATTAAACTGATATTTCTCCAGCAGAACCGGACCGCAGCTATTGGACCCGATTCCATTCTGGGCATAGTCCAGGCAGAGCTCCGTGCTTCCGGACGGCTCCAGCTCATAATTATGCCGCTTCCGGGTCAGCTCCTCCTGGGTATAGGGAGACACATGAAACGAAAATGCTTTCGGTGATACTGCGGCAAGCGCCGTCTTCCCGCTTTCCAGAATGACATAATCACAGTCGGTGTGGCTTCCGTTTTCCTGCGGACGGATGTAATCCTCATGGAAATCCGCCGTCCTTTTGCAGAACCGGCTGTGGCTTCCCGCCCGGCGCTTGTCCACATAGCTTTCATTCGGTCCGATTCCATAATAGGAAACCTGATCGAATTCCGGCTGCAGGAACAGGCGCAGGCCAAACCGCGGAAGGGCCGGGAATTCCATATCCTTCTTTACGTCCATCTTCACCCGGATCCGGCCGGAAGCGCAGATAGTCCACACCGTCTGAATCTCCAGCACCTTCTGTACCGTAGGCGCGGACACCGACATGCGGCTGAAAATCTGCAGGACTTCGCCCCGGCCCTTTCCGCCCTGGCCCTCGTCCTCATGCAGAAGGGTATAGCTGGTTTCATAGGCTCTGGCTGTACTGCGGTCATAGTGGGCATTCATCCATTCCCGCTTTATCTTCCGGTCATTGTCGGTGGGAGCCCTCCAGATGTTAAGCTCCATCGGCCGGGTGAGGAGCGTCTCTCCCTCCCAGTTGATTTCCTGGAACAAGCCGGTTAATTTGTTGAATTTATATGCAAACCGGCTACCGCAGATTGTCAGGATGCGGTCGGTCTCCGAAAGCTGAAGAGCTGCAGCAGCTTCCTCCCCTTCCAGCAGCCGCACCGCCGTCTGATTCCTTCCATCCTCATTCTGCAGGCAGATTTCATCAAAGCCAAGAGGATAGCCCTCCTTCACAAGCCCGGCGGCCTGCTTCTGATGATAGGTAATCTTCAGATAACACCGTCCCCGTTCCGGCGCCTGCACCGGAAGCATCACGCTGCCTTCCTGATGAGGCGGGATGGATTCTTCCAGCTCCAGACGGCCTTCGGACAGGATTTCCCCATCGCAGTTCACCTGATAGGTCAGGTACAGGAAATCCTTCAGATCCACAAAGTCCATGTAGTTATGCAGAACCAGCTTCCCGAAATCCTGCTGATAGGAGGCTGCTCTGGCCGGGCGGTGCACGTTCTTATATTCCAGAAGGCCGGTGTGCGGCGTGCGGTCCGGGTAAACCAGGCCGTCGATGCAGAAGTTTCCGTCATGGATTTCCTCGCCGTGGTCGCCGCCGTAATAGTAGATATCCTTTCCGTTGTCCGCCTTCCCCTTCCAGATGGCATGGTCGCACCACTCCCAGACAAAGCCGCCGCACATGATGTCATGGGCATTGATATACTGGAAATAATCCTCAAAATCGCCGGGGCCGTTTCCCATGGCATGGCAGTATTCCACCAGCAGATAAGGTTTATCCGGATTGCTGTCCAGATATTCCTGTATTTCATCCAGAGACGGATACATCCGGCTGTGAATATCCAGGTTGGAATAATCGTATTTCCGGTTATGACTCCGGTAAAAGGCGCTCTCATACTGGGTCAGGCGGGTCGGGTCAAACTCCTTCGTCCACCTGAGCGCCTCCTCAAAGGTACACCCGTATCCGCATTCATTTCCCATGGACCAGATGACCACACAGGGGCGGTTCTTGTCCCGGTGGACACAAAGCCGGGTCCGGTCCAGGGTGGCCGGGATAAAGTCCGGATTTTCCGCAATCCGCACGTTCCACTGCTCCACCTCATTCTCCTGGCTGGAATCCTTCAGATACTGGCTCCGGGTTCCGTGGCTTTCGTTGTCCGCCTCGTCAATGACGTAAAATCCGTACTCATCACAAAGCTGGTAAAAGCATGGGGAATTGGGATAATGGCTGCTGCGGATGGCATTGAAATTGTGCTGCTTCATCAGCAGAAGGTCTTTCTTCATCTGCTCCAGGCTGATGGCAAATCCGGTAACCGGGTCGGAATCGTGACGGTTTACGCCGCGGAACTTCACCGGTTTTCCGTTCACATGAATCACCCGGCCGTCCACATGGATTTCCCGCAGACCAATCCGGTCGGTAATCACCTCTTTTTCCAGTTCCCCATCCTGCTCCGTCCCGGAGGTGAAAACCAGCCGGTACAGATACGGAGTTTCCGGATTCCAGAGTCTGGGATTCTCGATTCTTAAAAATGCATGATGGGAATAATACGCATCCTGGTCGGAAAATTCAAACCGGCCGGATGCCGCCAGCACATCGTCCCGGTCATAAATCTGGATTTTCGTATCCACATTTCCGCCGGATACGGACTGGCTGGAAATCCGGTCGCTCTGGAACCGGGCCTTTATCTCCACCATCGCATAGCTTTCTTCCATTAAAAGCGTCGTAACAAAATAGTCGTACAGCACGGCCCCCGGACGCTTTAACAGATAAACATCCCGGAAAATACCGCTCATACGGAATTTATCCTGGTCCTCCAAGTAGGTTCCGTCGCACCATTTCAGAACCAGAACGGCTAGCACGTTGTCCCCTTCCTTCAGCCACCGGGTTACGTCAAACTCACTGGTCGCGTGAGAAACCTGGCTGTATCCGACGTAATGCCCGTTCAGCCAGACATAGAAGCAGGAATCCACTCCTTCAAAATTCAGATATGCTCTCGGCGCTCCGGCATCCTTATGATACTCAAACCGGCGAAGGTAAGCGCCGCACGGATTTTCCTGCGGAACATATGGCGGGTCTAAGGGAATCGGATACCGGACATTGGTGTACTGATGGCTGTCATAGCCGTAATTCTGCCAGACGCCCGGCACCTGCACCGATTCAAAGCTTTGCACACCTGCAAAATCCGGCTCAAAGAAATTCTCCTGCAGATCATAGATGCTGTCAAAATACCGGAACTGCCACATCCCGTTCAGCATCTGGATGCGGTCCGACGCTTCCCGGTTCTCGATCAGCGGGCCCATCTCCTTCGACGCCGGAATATAATAGGCTCTGCATGGCATGGTGTTTTCATGCATTATATTTAAGTTTTCGTAATATCTTGGAACGATCATGTCTGTCCCTTCCTTTCTTCCTCTTTTTTCCTTTTCCGGTTCCTCTTTTTCTTTTGATTCCCCGTTTTTCTGCCTTTTCTTTCTATCTTCGCTTTTGTGACCTCATTATACCGGTTTTCCGTCCGGACTGTCTATATACTTCATTGGACAAAACATGCACAAAATGATACAATAACGAAAACCAGCACCGATTTTGTATTTTCGAATAAAGGAGGGAGATAACATGTACACCAATTCCGCTTATCTTCACCATTCCCGTTTTCCGTTCATGGATAAAAATAAGCCGCTTATCGTGGCAAGCTGCGGCACCTATCATCTGTATACCCGCCCGAAGCTTCCCACCCTCCGGCCCAGGGGGCGGATTGATTACCAGCTTCTGTATATTGCTTCCGGGAAAGCGCATTTTTATTTCAAACAGGATGAGGAAGAAATCGTACCGGCCGGACATATGGTTTTATACCGGCCAAAAGAAATGCAGAAATATGTTTATTACGGAAATGACCAGGCCGAGGTTTACTGGGTTCATTTTACCGGGAAAGATGCGAAGCAGCTTCTGGAACAATACGGATTCGCGTCCGGACATGTATTTGACAGCGGCAGCTCTCCGGATTATCAAAGGCTGTTCCGCCAGATGATACAGGAGCTCCAGCTAGGCCGGCCCGGCTATGAAGACCTGCTCCCCCTGCTCCTTAAACAGCTTCTGATTCTGGTCAGCCGCCAGCTTGCCGATGAGGGGAAGCGGAACGGATACGCGCAGAAGACGGTGGAGCAGGCGGCCATTTACTTTAATGAATGCTATCAAACGGATATTAATATTGAAGCCTACGCGGCATCAAAAGGCATGAGCGCCTGCTGGTTCATCCGGAACTTCCGGCAGTACCATAACATGACGCCCATGAAATATATACTCAGCCTCCGGGTATCCAACGCCCGGCACCTGCTGGAAACCACCTCGTATAATGTGAATGAGATTGCAGCGATTGTGGGATATGAAAATCCTCTTTATTTCAGCCGCCTGTTTAAAAAAATGACCGGGTTCTCTCCTACCGAATACCGAAACAGCCGGGCATCCTTATACCGCTAGAGCAATTTTCAAACACGCGCTAACTGCACCGGTTTCCGAAGCAGCGGATACAGCACACTGGAAATCACCAGCCCGCTGATGCCCTGAACCAGATTAGCCGGGACGCTTGCAAAGGCCGCTGCCGCTCCGTAGAGTACGCACTCACAGGCGCAGTATCCTCCGGCCACCATCAGGATATCGATGATTCCGCAGGCCGGCACCGCTGCATAAACGGGCTTTCCCTGAGACGTCATGTGATGGAACAGCCGGCTTCCCAGATAGGCCGTCAGTCCCTTGATCAGAAACGTAATCGGCACATAGATGAAATATCCGCCCAGCAGGTCTGCCATGCAGGAACCGATGCCGGCTGCCAGAAAAGCCGATACCGGGTCAAGAAATACACCACATAGAATTACAACCGCATCGCCCGGATGAATATAGCCGCTGGTTCCGGGTGTGGGAATGCGGATGGACATGGTAGCCACGCAGCATAAGGCCGCAAACAGCGCGGTTGTCACTAACTTTTTCGTGTTGAACGGTTTCATAAGATAAGTACCTCCTGATTTTTTCGTAACTGCAGGCTCCTCTGCAGTCCTTTATGAAATATGTTATAAAGGTACTATATCAGAAGATTGGACTGAGCGAAATATCCAGTTCGGTATATATTGACCAGTCCAGTTATGTCTTTCGCCAGATGCGGACCGGACGCTGCCAGCCGGTTATCCGTTTCCAAAACCGAAAAATAATTTCCATCCTATGACATTTTATTATTGACATATGCTATAAATCAAGTATAATGATAGCATAGGTGCATTTTTTGTAACACTTGCACAAATATCAGTAACTGTTTCAATCAATTTTAATGAAAACATGGAGGAAAAACGATGGAAAAGAAGAATCCATATGCCGGAACCAAAACCGAAAAGAACCTGATGGACGCTTTCGCAGGCGAATCCCAGGCCCGCAACAAATACACCTATTTTGCTTCCGTAGCAAAGAAGCAGGGCTACGAGCAGATTGCCGCTTTATTCTTAAAGACCGCTGAGAATGAGAAGGAGCACGCAAAGCTGTGGTTCAAGGCATTAGGCGAGCTGGGCGATACCGCTGAGAACCTGCTGCAAGCTGCCGCAGGCGAGAATTATGAGTGGACCGATATGTACGACCGCATGGCAAAGGAAGCGGATGAAGAAGGCTTCCATGACCTGGCCGAGCAGTTCCGCGGCGTTGCTGCCATCGAAAAATCCCATGAGGAGCGCTACCGCGCCCTGTTAAAGAACGTGGAAACCAAACAGGTATTTGAAAAGAGCGAAGTGAAGATGTGGGAATGCCGCAACTGCGGCCACCTGGTAATCGGCACCAAGGCTCCGGAAAAATGCCCGGTATGCAACCATCCTCAGAGCTTCTTTGAGGTTCGGGAAGAGAACTATTAAGAGTTAAATCAAATGCGGCATGCTCCCTTCCAAGTGCCAGATAATATATATTCAGGCGCTGAAAGGGGCATGCCGCATTGATTCTGACAGCCTTTTATACAGCATTATCAAAATTACAAATCTGCATTGCAACACCATCTTCCATGATATGAAACCCAAAATGTTTATAAAATTCTGCATTTTTACTTTCTTCAGGCATTACTTCAATATAAAGATATTTCCTGTATTTTTCTTTTATCATCTCTATCATGGTTC
>JAUNPZ010000014.1 GCA_030536455.1 Lachnospiraceae bacterium
TGTCTGATATGTATATCCTGGGGATTGGCCCAGAGTCTCTACCAACTACCATAAGAGTTGACTACATAGTTTTTGTAGCCAGCTCTTTTTTGGTAGTTTTTTTTATATAGGGAAGGGCTGTTTCTTTTTTCTTAGAAAACAGGAAATTGGGGCCGGTTTTGCCGGAAAAACGAAGGGCGGAAACATACGGACGCAAAAAAATAAGGAGGAAGCGTAATGAAAATTGTGGGGCAGGAAATGAAGCGGGTTGATGCATTCGGCAAAGTAACCGGAGAAGCGAAATACACTGCGGACTTAGAGCCAAGAGATATTCTTCATGGCCGGGTGATTCATTCAACCATCGCGAATGGTCTGGTGAAAAGCTTTGATTTAAGTGAGGCAGAGAAGGTGCCGGGGGTGGTGAAGATTGTCACCTGCTTCGATGTGCCGGACTGTCCGTTCCCGACCGCAGGACATCCGTGGAGCGTGGAGACGAAGCATCAGGATATCCGTGACCGGAAGCTGCTGAATCAGAGAGTCCGCCTGTACGGCGACGACATCGCAGCCGTGATTGCGGAGAATGAGGTTGCGGCAGCCCAGGCGGCGCGCCTGGTAAAGGTGGAGTATGAGGAATATGCACCGATCGTGACCGTAGAAGCGGCCATGAGTCCGGATGCAGCCCCGCTTCACCCGGATTTAAGAAAAGATAACGTGATCGTACACTCCCATATGACCATGGGAGACAAGGATTTTACTTTCCAGAAGGGGGAAGAGAAGGCAAAAGAGCTTTACGGGGAAGAGGAAATCGTGGAGATTGATAAGGTATATAACACGCCGCGCATCTCTCACTGCCACATCGAGCTTCCGGTATCCTGGGCGTATGTGGATGTGAACGGAAAGGTGACGGTAGTTTCCTCCACCCAGATTCCTCATATCGTAAGACGGTGTACCGCTCAGGCGCTGGGCATTCCGGTGGGCCAGGTCCGCATCATCAAGCCTTATATCGGCGGCGGTTTCGGAAACAAGCAGGACGTTCTGTATGAGCCGTTAAATGCCTTTCTTTCCACCTGCGTAGGCGGACGGGCGGTGAGACTGGAAATCAGCCGGGAGGAAACCATCACCGGAACCAGAACCAGACATGCCATCGAAGGAAGATGTAAGGGACTGGTGACGAAGGAGGGCCGCATCCTGGCCAGAAAGCTGGATGCATACGCCAACAACGGCGGCTATGCTTCCCACGGCCATGCCATCTGCGCCAACTGCGGCAATATATTCAAGGATTTATACCGGGACGAGCTGGGAACCGAGGTAGACTGCTGGACGGTATACACCAGCTCTCCGACTGCCGGCGCCATGAGAGGCTACGGCATCCCACAGGCAGCCTGGTTTGCAGAGTGTCTGGCGGACGATATGGCAGAGGCGGTTGGTATGGACCCATGTGAGTTCCGCCTGAAAAACTGTATGGAAGAGGGCTTTGTGGACCCGTCCAACGGCATTACCTTCCATTCCTATGGACTGAAAAAGTGTATCGAAGAGGGAAAGAAGCATATTCACTGGGAGGAAAAGCGGGAAGCCTACAAGAACCAGACCGGACCGGTCCGCAGAGGCGTGGGCATGGCGATTTTCTGCTACAAGACCGGTGTTTATCCGATTTCTCTGGAGACGGCTTCGGCGCGGATGGTGCTGAATCAGGACGGCTCCATGCAGCTTTGCATGGGCGCAACGGAAATCGGCCAGGGCGCGGATACCGTATTTACCCAGATGGCGGCAGAAACCACCGGCATTTCCTATAATCAGGTTTATATCGTTTCCACCCAGGATACGGATACCACACCATTTGACACCGGCGCTTATGCATCCCGCCAGACCTATGTATCGGGTATGGCCTGCAAGAAGTGCGGTGAGGAATTCCGTGGAACGATTCTGGAATACGCGGCTTATATGTTAAATCATGAGGTGAGCGACATCTCCAAGACCGTATATGCGGATGTGGTAAAGGAGGCGGCAGGCAAGCTTCGTCAGGCGCTGGGACTTCATGAGGGCGATGAGGTGACGGCAGCTATGCTGGACATCGTGGACAGCCGGATTGTGGTAAGCGGCGGAGAACCGGTGCTGTTTGATACCGGCGTAGTGGCGGATACCGCATTCTACTCCTTAGACCGCTCCCAGCATATCACGGCAGAGGTAACCAACCAGTGCAAGCAGAACACCTTTGCATCCGGCTGCTGCTTCGCTGAGGTGGAGGTGGATATGCCTCTCGGTCTGGTAACGGTAAAGGATATCATCAATGTACATGACTCCGGCGTTCTGATTAACCCGAAGACGGCGGAGGCGCAGGTTCACGGCGGCATGAGCATGGGACTGGGCTACGGCCTTTCCGAGGAGCTTCTGGTTGATGAGAAGACCGGAAGAACCTTGAACAATAACCTGCTGGATTACAAGATCCCGACGGCTATGGATTCGCCGGACCTTCATGTAAAATTCGTACAGTTAGAGGACCCCACCGGCCCTTATGGAAATAAAGCGTTAGGCGAGCCGCCGGCAATCCCGGTAGGTCCGGCGCTGCGGAATGCGATTCTTCATGCAACCGGCGTACATATGGACCGGATGCCGATGACGGCGCAGCGGCTGATTGCGGCATTTAAGGAGAACGGGCTGATTTAGGAAGGAGATTATCATGTTTGATATCAAATCATTTTATGAAGCGAAGGATGTGAAAGATGCGATTGACGCATTGGTAAAAGAACCGGCAGCCCAGATTATCAGCGGCGGCACGGATGTGCTGATTCGGGTGCGGGAAGGAAAGGATGCCGGAACGGCGCTGGTATCGGTTCATAAGATACCGGAATTAAAGGGCGTAAAGCTTTTGGAAAACGGCGATTTATGGGTAGGAGCCGGAACCTCCTTTTCCCATATCACCGGCGACCCGCTGATTCAGAAGCTGGTTCCCATGTTAGGGGAAGCGGTGGATCTGGTAGGCGGCCCTCAGATTCGGAATACGGGAACCATCGGCGGAAATATCTGCAACGGCGCCACCTCTGCGGATTCTGCATCTACCATGTGGACGCTGGATGCGGTTGTGGTTCTGGAAGGACCGGAGGGACAGCGGAAGGTTCCGGTCCGGGAGTTCTACACCGGACCGGGAAGAACGGTTCGGGAGCGGACCGAGGTCTGCACCGGATTTCTTATCGCGAAAGAGAATTATGAGGGCTGGGCCGGACATTATATCAAGTACGGCAAGCGGAAGGCCATGGAGATTGCCACGTTAGGCTGCGCGGTCCGGGTAAAGCTTTCGGAAGATAAAAAGCGGATTGAGGATGTCAGGCTGGGTTACGGCGTGGCCGGCCCCACCCCTCTGCGCTGCGTGAAGGCAGAGGAAAGCTTAAAGGGCCATGAAGTGAGTGACCGGGAAGCGGTGGAGAACTTTGCAAAGACCGCTCTGACGGAGGTAAATCCACGTTCCTCCTGGAGAGCGTCCAGGGAGTTCCGTCTCCAGTTGATCGAGGAGCTTTCCAAGAGAGCGCTGGCAGAAGCAGTAAAGAAGGCAGGAGGTGCGGCAAATGCTTAAGATTATTCATATGAAGGTAAATGGAAAAGAAGTGGAGCTGGCGGTGGATGAGCGGGAGTCCCTGCTGGATACCCTGCGTCAGCGCCTGGGCCTGACTTCTGTCAAGAAGGGCTGCGAGGTAGGCGAGTGCGGCGCCTGCACCGTTCTGGTGGACGGCGAGGCCATCGACAGCTGTATCTATCTGGCAATGTGGGCCGATGGAAAGAGCGTGATGACGGTAGAAGGCTTAAAGGGGCCAAATGGAGAATTGTCCCCGATCCAGAGAATTTTTATCGAGGAGGCAGCCGTACAGTGCGGCTTCTGCACGCCTGGCCTGATCATGAGCGCGGTGGAAATCGTGGGAACGGGAAAGAAATATACCCGTGAAGAGCTGAAAAAGCAGATTTCCGGTCATCTCTGCCGCTGTACCGGCTATGAGAACATCTTAAATGCCATGGAGCGGATTATCGAAGAGGTATATCAGTTCAGTCATAAGGAATAGAAAGAGGGGAAAATACCATGAGCAGCAACACCGATTGCAGTATCAACAACATCTACAAGCTGGAAGGAAGAGTGCCGGTCACAAAGGCCATTCCTTTTGGCCTCCAGCACATTTTAGCCATGTTTGTGGCCAACCTTGCGCCGATTACCATTATCGCAGGGGCCGCCCAGCCGGCGCTGACCCAGGCGCAGGTAGGTGTCCTGCTGCAGAACGCCATGTTCGTGGCCGGCATCGCAACCTTGATTCAGCTTTATCCAATCTGGCGGATTGGTTCCAAGCTTCCGGTGGTTATGGGCGTCAGCTTTACCTTCGTAACGGTGTTAAGCACCATCGCGGCCAATTACGGCTATCCGGCCGTCATCGGCGCGGTATTAATCGGCGGTTTGTTTGAAGGTACTCTGGGACTTCTGGCAAAATACTGGAGAAAAATCATCACTCCAATCGTAGCTGCATCGGTTGTTACTGCAATCGGATTTTCCCTGTTTACCGTAGGCGCCCGCTCCTTCGGCGGCGGCTATAATGAAGATTTCGGTTCTGCACAGAACCTGATTCTGGGAACCGTTACCCTGGTCACCTGTCTGCTGTGGAATATTTTGGCGAAAGGATATTTAAAGCAGTTATCCGTTTTGGCCGGTCTTGTAGTCGGATACATTCTGGCTATCGTTCTGGGCAAGGTGGATTTAAGTCTGATTTTATCCGGCGGTTTTGTGGCTCTGCCAAAGCTTCTGCCGTTTATGCCGGAATTCCATCCGGGAGCCATTCTTTCTGCCTGCATCATCTTCCTGGTGTCGGCGGCAGAAACCATCGGCGATACCTCGGCGCTTGTTTCCGGCGGCTTAAACCGTGAGATTACCGGCGAAGAGATATCCGGCTCCCTGGCCTGCGACGGCTACGGCTCCTTCATTTCTTCCCTGTTCGGCTGTCCTCCGGTTACCTCCTTCTCACAGAACGTAGGTCTGGTAGCCATGACCAAGGTGGTAAACCGTTTCACCATCATGACCGGCGCGGTATGCATGATCCTGGCGGGTCTTCTTCCTCCGGTCGGCAATTTCTTTGCCTCCCTGCCGGATGCGGTGCTGGGCGGATGTACCATAATGATGTTCGGAACCATCCTGACTTCCGGTATCCAGATGGTGGCAGCCTGCGGTTTCTCCCAGAGAAACGTTGTCATCGCTGCTTTATCCCTGTCTATGGGAATCGGATTCACCGCGGCCAGCGAGGTTGGAATCTGGAATATCTTCCCGCCGTTAATCCAGTCTGTGTTCTCTGCGAATGTGGTGGCCGTGGTATTTGTGGTGTCTATCATCCTGAGCCTGGTTCTGCCGAAGGATATGGATATTAAGAAGGTGGAAGGGTAAAATTCGTGTCCATACGCTGCGAAGCAGACGGACAGAAGCCGTCGCTCCTTGCTTCTGTCCGTCTGCTTCACGGCTGTGTATTGGTATCCTGTGTATGAAAGTTCAATGGTTGAAAATTTGCATTCAAAATTCAAATCCCCAAAAAGCAACGATGAGAATTTACGGATGAAAATTCGTCAAAAGTTCAAAATTGAAAAAATTGAAAAAAGTGCTTGACGAAACCATATTACTTGTGTATAATAACTTTCGCAGTCGCAAATAAGGCGGCAAAAACAAAATAATGGGCTATCGCCAAATGGTAAGGCAACGGACTCTGACTCCGTCATTTTCAAGGTTCGAATCCTTGTAGCCCAGTTTTTTAGGACTTCCTCGTGTGAGGGAGTTTTTTTTACTCAAAATTAATTTACAAAAAATGGTAGAACAAGTCGAAAGAATGTGGTATAATTACTATGCTGTCGAACCTCCAGCAGAAAGGGGGTGATTTTGTATGAGCGATATTATTTTAGCGTTCATGATCTCTGTCGCAGCAAGTGTAGCTGGCTATTACATATGCAAATGGCTGGATGGAGATAAGTAGACAGCATCAGCATAAACGGAACAGCTCACCGCAACGAGCAAGAAAAACCCCGGAGTCACGACCTCCGGGGTTTTTCGATTCATTTTGTATGAGCTCTTTTAGCGTTCATTTGGCTATCCCTATCATATGCGATTTTATCCCAAAAGTCAACTACAATTTATATTTCGCCCGATTTTGTATGTTTTGCATAAATCGAGGAGGAAAATCTATGCAAAAGGCTGATTGACAGCTAATATGAACATTGATATGATTAGTGATATAAATAGCATGTACCGAGAATATACAATAAGGAGAAGGATGATTATGGGAAAGGCACTGGACAAGAATGTATATGATAATTATGTGATGATTTTAAAGAACGAACTGATTCCGGCATTGGGCTGTACAGAACCGATTGCAATTGCTTATGCAGCGGCAAAGGCGAGAGAGGTTCTGGGACAGATGCCGGAGTCTATGGAGATGGTGTGCAGCGGAAATATCATTAAGAATGTAAAGGGCGTTACCGTTCCGAATTCCGGCGGTCTGAAGGGAATTGATGTGGCGGCTGCTTTAGGCGTGGTAGGCGGCGATGCTTCCAGAGAGCTGGAGGTGCTGGAAGGCGTGACGGCGGAGGATATCGAGAAGACCAAGGAGATGGTTCAGAAAGGGTTCTGTACCTGTACCTTGGAGGAGGGCGTAGCCAATCTTTATATCGTAGCCAAGGTGTTTGCCGGGGAGCACAGCGCAGAGGTGACCATCATCAACCGCCACACCCTGATTACGAAGATTGTGAAGGACGGCCAGATTATCTTTGAACATCAGCTTCACGACAGAAAATCGGAGAAGGGCGGAGACAAGTCCCTGTTAAATGTAAAGGACATCCTGACTTTCGCAGATACGCTGGACCTTGCCGATATCGAAGAAACCATCGGAATGCAGATTGAGAAGAACACCGCCATCTCCCAGGAGGGCGTAATTCATCCTTATGGTGCACAGATTGGCCGTACCCTTCTGGATGTGTATGGAAATGATGTAAGAACCCGCGCAAGAGCCAAGGCGGCGGCCGGTTCCGATGCCCGTATGGGCGGCTGCTCCATGCCGGTTGTGATTAACTCCGGAAGCGGCAACCAGGGCATGACGGTTTCTCTGCCGGTTATTGAGTTCGCAAAGGAGTATGATGCGACCAGGGAACAGCTTTACCGTGCGCTGGTGGTCGGAAACCTGATTTCCATTCACCAGAAGAAGTACATCGGAAGCCTGTCTGCATACTGCGGAGCGGTCAGCGCAGCCTGCGGCGCCGGAGCGGCCATCACTTATTTAAGAGGCGGCACCTATGAAGAGGTGGGCCTTACCATCATCAATACCATCGGAAATGTGGGCGGCATCGTCTGTGACGGTGCAAAGTCTTCCTGTGCGGCAAAGATTGCCTCTGCAGTGGATGCGGCGATTCTGGGCCATTACATGGCGATGAAGCACGTTTCCTTCCAGCCTGGCGAAGGTATTGTACAGGAGAATCTGGAGGATACCATCAAGAGTATGGGCTACATCGGCCGTGTGGGCATGAAGATGACGGATACCGAGATTTTGAACATTATGATTGACCGGGTTGATAAAGATAAGATGTAAAGACAGAAATGAAATGAAAAAATGGCTCCTGCGTTTTTGCAGGAGCCGAAATTTTTTTGTCAGCCAGCAGTTCTTTGTCAGGCGGCAGTTTTCCGTCAGCCAGCAGTTTTCCGGCAGGCCGCCTGTTTCATTACATACAGCCGAAGTCCTTTAAATCCAATTCCAGATAATGGAGCGCCTCGTCAATCTTCTTTTCCCGGATGCAGGAGAGGATCTGCTTGTGATAGCGCATATCGATGGGGTTGTAGATGCTGTTCCAGCGGTTCCAGTAAATCTGGGCGTAGGCCCGCTTTAAGATATCCATGGAGCGCTGCAGCTCTTTGCAGGCGTATTCATTCCCTGAGCAGGAGAGAAGCTTCAGATGAAAATGGGTGTTATGCTCCCAGTGGAGCCACAGGTCGTTGCAGGTCTGGTTGCACTGCTCATCCAGCTCCGCCAGCTCCTGAAGCTCCTCCTCGGTAATCCGGTCATAGCAGTCCCGCAGCAGTCCGCCCTCTAAGTGGAAGCGGTAGCGGAGAATCTGGGCCGCATCCTCGCTGGTAAGGCGGACCACCTCATAGCCGTAGCGGGGGATGTTGTGGAGCACGCCTTCGTTGCAGAGAGAAAGCAGGGCTTCCCGAATCGGAGCCTTGCTGAAGCCGAATTTATCCACCAGCTCCTGCTCGTTGATAATCTGATTTGCCTTATATTCTCCCCGGATGATTCCATCCAGAGTTTCCTGATAAACGATTGTTTTTAAACTGTTTTTCTGTTTCATAGCATTTCTCCATCCTTAGTCTGGACTAATCATAACAAAAAAAAGTTGGAAAGTAAAGGTTTCCGGGCATATCTTAACTGGACATTCTGGCCGGAATCATATATAATGATACTGATTTTCAATATAATTGGTAAAAAGCGGTGGAGACACTGCGGGAAAGGTTCGGTTTTCACATGTATCATTTTCACAGCCGGGTCCGCTACAGCGAGATAGGAGAGGACGGGTGCCTGACGCTGACCGGCATGATTAATTATCTCCAGGACTGCAGCACCTTTCAGTCGGAGGACAGCGGAGTAGGTGTAAAATATATGGAGGGCCGGGGAAAGGCCTGGATGCTTTCCTCCTGGCGGATTCAGATTGCGCGGTATCCGGAGCTGGGGGAGCCTGTCACCATCGGCACCTGGCACTGCGGAAATAAAGGAATTTACGGCTACCGGAATTTCATCATGGAGGATGCGGCCGGAAAGCGGCTTCTGGAAGCAGAGTCTTCCTGGTTTCTGCTGGATTTAAAGACCGGGCTTCCCTGCCGGGTGACGGAGGAGGATGTGAAGGCCTACGGAATGCCGGAGGCGGCCCTGGATTTGGGGACAGCGCCGAGAAAGGTGCTTCTGCCGGAGGCGTATGAGGATGGCCGGGCCATAGCCGTCAGCCATCACCATATTGATACCAATCATCATGTCAATAATGCACAGTATGTGGAGATTGCCAGGGAGGCGGCTGCCATCAGCCGGCCAATCCGCGAGCTCCGCGTGGATTATAGAAAAGCAGCCGTGCTGGGGGACAGGATTTATCCCAGAATCAGCCGGGGGCAGGAGGAAGTGACGGTCGCGCTGTTAAGCGACCGGGAGGAGATTTTTGCGGCAGTCTGGATGCGGCTGGCGGAAAATCATGCACAAGATGGAGGAAAGAATGATTGAATTAGGAAAAGTGCAGGAACTTGAGGTGGTTCGGGCAAAGGAGTTTGGCGTGTATCTGAGTGAGGATGCCAAAAGCGAGGCCAGTGTGCTGCTTCCAAAGAAGCAGGTTCCCCAGGGAACGAAGATTGGCGACCGCCTGAACGTGTTTATTTATAAGGATTCGGAAGACCGTCTGATTGCCACGACCGGAACGCCGAAGCTTCAGGTGGGCGAGTGTGCGGTTCTGGAGGTAAAGGATATCTCGAAAATCGGCGCATTCTTAGATATGGGACTGGAGAAGGACCTTCTGCTTCCATTTAAGGAGCAGAGTCATCCGGTACGGAAGGGTGAAAAATGCCTGGCTGCCCTTTACATCGACAAGAGCAGGCGGCTTGCGGCGACGATGAAGGTATATTCCCACATGAGCGGGCAGTCCCCGTATCACCAGGATGACGAGGTGAAGGGCCGGATTTATGAGATTAATGAGAATCTGGGCGCGTTTGTGGCAGTCGATTACAAATACTACGGATTGATTCCGAAGAAGGAGCTGTTCGATGACTTCCGGGAGGGCGACGAGGTGATCTGCCGTGTGACCAAGGTGCGGGAGGACGGCAAGCTGGATTTAAGCCCCAGGAAAAAGGCCTATCTCCAGATGGACACGGATGTGGAGCTGGTGATGAAGGTGATCGATGAGTTTGACGGCGTGCTGCCATTTACCGATAAGGCAAGTCCGGAGACCATCAAGAGAGAGTTCCATATGAGCAAGAATGCCTTTAAGCGGGCTGTGGGAAGGCTGCTAAAAGAAGGCAGAGTACGAATCACAGACAAAAACATTGAGAGGATATAGGAGGAAGAAGTGGACCCGATAGATTATTATAATAAGTACGCAGCGAAGGTTTTTGAAGATACGGCAGACCAGAACATGGAACATATTACCAGTGAGTTCTTAGGGCTTTTGGAGGAGGGAGACACCATCCTGGACATGGGATGCGGCTCCGGCCGGGACAGCCTTACCTTTTACGAGCTGGGGTATGATGTGACTCCGCTGGACGCTTCGGAGGAGATGTGCCGGCTGGCTGAGGTGCATACCGGTTTAGAGGTGCTGCAGATGACATACGAGGAGATGGAGTTTGACGGCGTATTTGACGGTGTGTGGGCATGCGGCGCATTGATTCATATTCCGAAGGCCGAGCTTCCGGATATTTTAAGACGGGTGGCGAGAGCACTGGAGGAGGATGGCATATTCTACCTTTCCATGCGGCTGGGGGATTTTGAAGGCTTTAAGGGAGAGCGGTACTTCAGCTATTATTCCGAGAAGGAGCTGCGTTCTATATTAGAAAGAAGCGGTCTGTTCCGGGTTGAGAAGGAATGGGTCACGAATGATGTACGGTCCAGCCATCCGGATACTCGATGGATCAATCTGCTGGCCAGAAAGCGGTAGGCAGCGCGCTGGCTGACAGAACGGTTATAATAAAACATATAGAAGCGGAAGCAATTCCAATTATAAAGGCAGCGCGGAGCATCGGGCTGTCTTTTTTGACGGCACGGAGACGAAGGACCCGGCCGCAGAAGAAGGAGGCAGATTGCATATGAAAAGAAGAACACCGGCAGTGGAATATTTCTATCTGATATTAGGGTCATTCCTTATCGGTTTTGCGATTAAAAACATTTACGACCCGGTAAATCTGGTGACGGGAGGGCTGTCCGGCCTGGCGATCATCTTTAAGGACCAGTTTCATGTCCCGCTGTGGGTGACGAATACCGCGCTGAATATCCCGCTGTTCCTGGCATCCTACTGGATGAAGGGCTGGCGGTTTATCAAGCGGACGCTGGTTTCGACCGTGGCCTTATCCGTGTCCTTGTATATCATACCGGAGATGACGTTATTTCCGGCGGAGGATCTGTTTTTGGTGTCCCTGTTCGGCGGCATCCTGGTGGGAGTCGGAACAGGACTGGTGCTGCTGCCACAGGCCACCACAGGCGGCACCGATATGCTGGCGGTGCTGATTCAGAAGAAGATTCCGCAGTATACCGTGCCGCAGGTCCTTCAGGTCCTGGATGCGGCCATCGTGATCGCCGGCGCGGCGGTGTTCGGCGTGCGTCCGGCTCTGTATGCGCTGATTGCCATTTACGCCTGCGCTCAGGTCTCTGACGGCATTCTGGAGGGTCTTAAGTTCTCCAAGATGGTTTATATCATTTCCGGGAAGAACCGTGAGATAGCCGATACGATCATCACGGAGATGAACCGGAGCGCTACGGAGCTTTCCGGAAGGGGCATGTACACCGGAGAGGATAAAAATATGCTGTGCTGCGTGGTTTCCAAGAAAGAAATCAGCCAGTTAAAAGAGATTGTGCGGAAATTCGACAAAAGGGCATTCGTGATAGTGAGTGACGTGCGGGAAGTGCTGGGAGAGGGCTTTATCGAATATTGACAAGCGCTGGGGAGCATTACCAGCATAAATTTGACATTTCGGATACTTTTTCTTTTTTGTATACAGATTAGCCAAAAACAAAAATTCCTTTTTGGCTATTTCAAGGGTAGTAAAAAAAAGAAATATCCTGTATGATAGCAACAGATAGAAAAAGCGGAACGGTGGGGGCCGGAAAGCTTAGAAATCAAATTACGAATAAAAAAATATTTTTTCAGAAAAAGCAGGAGGATTTGTAATGGCAAGTTTATCTTTAAGACACATCGAAAAGAAATACCCGAACGGATTTGTAGCTGTAAAAGACTTTAATCTGGAAATCGCAGATAAGGAATTCATCATCTTCGTAGGACCATCCGGCTGTGGTAAGTCCACCACCCTTCGTATGATCGCTGGTCTGGAAGATATCTCTTCCGGTGAATTATACATCGATGATAAGTTAGTAAACGACGTAGAGCCGAAGGACCGTGATATCGCAATGGTATTCCAGAACTACGCTCTGTATCCTCATATGTCCGTATATGACAACATGGCATTCGGTCTGAAGTTAAGAAAGACTCCAAAGGATGAGATTGACAAGCTGGTTCAGGAAGCTGCAAGAATCCTTGACCTGTCCCACTTATTAGACAGAAAGCCAAAGGCATTATCCGGTGGTCAGAGACAGCGTGTTGCTATGGGTCGTGCCATCGTTCGTAGCCCTAAGGTATTCTTAATGGACGAGCCGCTGTCCAACCTGGATGCTAAGCTGAGAGGCCAGATGAGAATCGAGATCTCCAAGCTGCATCAGAGACTGCAGGCAACCATCATCTACGTAACTCATGACCAGACCGAGGCTATGACCTTAGGTACCAGAATTGTAGTTATGAAGGACGGCGTTGTTCAGCAGGTAGATTCTCCTCAGAACTTATACGACAAGCCAATCAACAAGTTCGTTGCAGGCTTCATCGGCGCTCCTCAGATGAACTTAGTAGACGCAACCGTAGCAAAGAGCGGCGCAGACGTAACCTTAACCTTCGGCGGCAACACCATCGCATTACCAGCAGAGAAGGCTAAGAAGCTGGAGTCCGCAGGCTATGTAGGCAAGACCGTTACCATGGGTATCCGTCCAGAGGATTTACATGATGATGATGCTTGGGTAGAAGCAAATCCAAAGGCTGTTCTGAGCGCAACCATCCGTGTATACGAGATGTTAGGTGCTGAAGTATTCTTATACTTCGATATCGACGAGACCAACTGCACCGCACGTGTAAACCCACGTACCACTGCAAGACCTGGCGATACCGTTAAGTTAGCTATGGACTTAACCAAGATTCACGTATTCGACAAAGAGACCGAGAAAGTGGTTCTGAACTAATTTTAAAAAATGACAAAAAATCAGCAAGCGAGTATCACTCTCGCTTGCTTTTTTTGTATATTTGCATTAATATATAAGAAGGAAAAGACAATAAAAAGGAGAGAATTGCCATGATTTCAAATCAAATACTTCAGACTACCATCGAGGGGTTAAAAGGAATTACCAGAATCGATTTGTGCATCTGCGATACCGAAGGCAAAGTGCTGGCTACCACTTTCACCGACGCAGAAGAATATGAAAGCTCCATCTTAGCATTTGTAGACTCTCCTGCAGACAGCCAGGTGATTCAGGGATATCAGTTTTTTAAGGTATTTGACGAGCATCAGTTAGAGTATATCCTGCTTGCAAAGGGCGGCAGTGATGATGTATACATGGTTGGAAAGCTGGCGGCTTTCCAGGTACAGAATCTGCTGGTGGCGTATAAGGAGCGTTTCGATAAGGATAACTTTATCAAGAACCTGCTTCTGGATAATCTGCTTCTTGTGGATATCTACAACCGTGCGAAGAAGCTGCACATCGAGACGAACGTAAAGCGGATCGTATTCCTGATCGAGACGCAGCATGAGAAGGATGCGAATGCGCTGGAGACCGTGAGAAGTCTGTTTGCAGCCAAGACCAAGGACTTTATCACAGCCGTGGATGAGAAGAACATTATCCTGGTGAAGGAGGTAAAGACCGGGGAATCCTACGAGGATATGGAGAAGACGGCCAAGACCATCCTGGATATGCTGAATACGGAGGCTATGACCAAGGTCCACGTTGCCTTCGGTACCATTGTGAATGAGATCAAGGAGGTGTCCCGCTCCTACAAGGAGGCGAAGATGGCTCTGGATGTAGGAAAGATTTTCTACAGCAACAAGAACGTGGTTGCATATTCCCACCTGGGAATCGGACGTCTGATCTACCAGCTTCCGCTTCCGCTGTGCCGGATGTTCATTAAGGAAATCTTTGACAATAAGTCCCCGGATGATTTTGACGAGGAGACCTTAACCACCATTAACAAATTCTTTGAGAACAGCCTGAATGTCTCCGAGACATCCAGACAGCTTTACATCCACCGGAATACCCTGGTTTACCGTCTGGATAAGCTGCAGAAGAGCACCGGACTGGACCTGCGTGTATTTGAGGACGCGATTACCTTTAAGATTGCGCTGATGGTTGTGAAGTACATGAAGTATATGGAAAGCCTGGAATACTAAAACATGATTGAACTGACGAATGTAAACAAGACCTATGAGACTGGAAATAAGGCGCTTAAGAATGTAACGCTTACCATCGATGACGGAGAATTTGTGTTCATCGTCGGAAGGAGCGGTTCCGGCAAGTCTACGCTGATGAAGCTTCTGTTAAAGGAGCTGGAGCCGACTTCCGGGAAAATTGTTGTGAATTTAATGGATTTGGGGACGATGCCGAAGCGGTTCGTCCCCAAGTACCGCAGAAAATTAGGGGTGGTCTTTCAGGATTTCCGACTTCTGAAGGACCGCACTGTTTTTGAGAATGTCGCGTTCGCGCAGCGGGTGATTGGCGAATCCACCAGAACCATAAGAGAGTCGGTGCCGAAGATGCTTCGCATGGTAGGCCTGTCCTCCAAGTATAAGGCATATCCCCGGCAGCTTTCCGGCGGTGAGCAGCAGCGTGTTGCCATCGCCAGGGCCCTGATCAACCGGCCGGAGGTGCTCCTTGCAGATGAGCCTACCGGAAATCTGGACAGCTTCAATACCGGTGAGATCATGAAGCTCCTGGAGGAGATCAACCGGCAGGGAACCACCGTGATTGTGGTAACCCACAGCCGGGAGATGGTGGAAACGATGAAAAAGCGGGTGATTACCCTGGACCGCGGCCAGGTAGTCAGCGACGAGAAGGCGGTATAAAAGATGAGAGTAAGTACATTGGTTTATTGTCTGAAACAGGGACTCATTAATATACGCAGAAATTTCCTTCATTCGCTGGCTTCTGCAGCTACGATTTCTGCGTGTATTTTTTTGTTCTGTCTGTTTTATGCGATTATCGGGAATGTAAGATTTTTTGCAAAGAAAGCGGAAACAACGGTGGGAATCACCGTGTTTTTTGATGAAAGCTTGAATGAAGAGCAGATTAAGAAACTGGGAGAGCAGATTCAGACCAGGAGCGAGATTAAGGAGATGCGCTACATTTCCGCAGAAGCGGCCTGGGAGAATTTTAAGACGGAATACTTCGGAGAGATGGAGGAGCTGGCAGAGGGCTTTGCGGAGGACAATCCGCTGGCCGGTTCCGCCTCCTATGAAATCTTTTTAAAGGATATCAGCAGCCAGGGGAAAATCGTGCAGTACCTGGAAACCCTGGAGGGCGTCCGGAAGGTGAATTACTCCAATGCGGCGGCCGCCGGATTAAACAGCTTAAACAAGATGATCGGGGCGGTTTCCGGCGCGATTATCATGGTTCTGCTGGCGGTGGCGGTGTTTCTGATCAGCAACACCATCTCGGTGGCGGCGGCCTTCCGAAAGAGTGAGAATCAGATCATGAAGCTGATCGGCGCTACCAACGGCATGATTCGGGCGCCGTTCGTGGTGGAGGGCGTACTGATCGGCCTGTTCGGCGCGGCAGTTCCCATCGTCTTTGTGTATGTGATTTACAAGAAGGTGGTATCCTATATCGTGGCCAATTATGTGATCATGACCGGGATTTTCACGCCCCTTCCCCTGGAAGAGCTGCTTCCTCCTATGGTAGCGGTGGCATTGCTGCTTGGCGGCGGCATCGGATTTCTGGGGAGCTTTTTTACAATTCGGAAGCATTTGAAGATATAGAGGTGAATCAGATGAAGATTTGGAAACGGGGAGGTTTTGGGGCAGTGGCGCTGCTGCTGGCGGTGAGCCTCTCTTTTCCTGCTTATGGAACGAAGCAGGAGGTGGACGCGGCGAAGAAGAGAACGGCCACCCTGGAGGAAGAGAAGAAGAAGGTGGAAAAGACCTTAAAGGGGCTGGAGAGCCAGCGGTCCGATACCTTTGCCTATGTGAAGGAGCTGGATGCCAGTCTGGATGGACTGAGCGAGGAGCTGGCGGCTTTGAATGAACAGGTGGCGGATAAGGAAGCGGAGATTTCCGTGACCAAGGAACAGCTTGAGGAGGCCAGGGAGCAGGAAGAAAAGCAGTATGCTTCCATGAAGCTGCGGATTAAATATATGTACGAGAAGGGCGACACCAGCTTTATCGATATGCTGATGGAGGCGGAGGATTTCTCCGAGCTTTTGAACCGGGCGGAGTACATCAGCAAGATTTCGGAGTATGACCGGAAGATGCTGGATGAATATGTGGCGGTGAAGCAGTCCATCGCGGATAATGAGGTCCGTCTGGAGGAGGAGCACAGCCAGCTTCTGGTCCTTCAGGAGTCCACGGAGGCCAAGCATGCATCGGTGGAGGAGCTTTTAAGCGCCAAGCAGGCCCAGTTAAAGGCTTATGAGACGCAGATTGCCTCGGCGCAGGACCAGGTGAATGCCTATGACAAGGATATCGCGGACCAGGAGGCGAAAATCCAGAAGATGGAAGCGGAGATGAAGCGGAAAGAGGAGGAGGCCAGGAAGAAGGCGGAGGAGGAGCGGAAGAAGGCGGAAGCCGCCGGAAAATCGTATACGCCGGCCAAGTCCGGCAATACTAAGTTTATATGGCCCTGTCCCTCCAGCGGCCGGATTACCTCACGCTTTGGCGGCCGGGAGTCACCGACGGCGGGGGCTTCCTCCAATCACAAGGGGATTGACATCGGCGCCGGAACGGGAAACAGCATCGTGGCGGCAGCGGACGGTGTGGTGACCATTGCCACCTACAGCGCATCGGCCGGAAACTATGTGATGATCAGTCACGGAGACGGGATGTCCACGGTTTATATGCACTGCTCCAAGCTGAATGTATCGGCAGGGCAGACGGTAAAGCAGGGACAGGTGATTGCAAAGGTGGGGTCTACCGGATATTCCACCGGACCGCATCTCCATTTCGGAGTCCGGAGCGGCGGAACGTATGTGAATCCGTTAAAATATGTAAGTCCGTAAGATGTTTTTGACAGCAGAATAGGAGATGATAGCATTGGAGAATAAAAGCAAATTTTGGAAGGGTGTTCTGGTAGGAGCGCTGGTCATGGCCTTTGCAGGTCTGACCATCGTGGGGATATCCACCGGTATTTTCCTGATCGGAAAAAGCATTGTCCGCAATCAGGCGCAAGTGCAGGTTCAGGGGACAGACGGCGGCGCGGCTGTGGATCAGTCTGATATTAACTGGAATCAGGTGGATAACAAGGCCAGAAAGATTCAGTCCATCGTGCAGCAGTATTTCCTGTTCGACGAGAATGGGCAGCGGGTAGAGGATTACATCTACAAGGGGCTGATGGCCGGACTGGATGACCCGTATTCCGTATATTACACGAAGGAAGAGTTCAAGGATCTGATGGAGGAGACCAGCGGAGAGTACTGCGGCATCGGCGCTCTGGTTTCCAAGGATATGAAGACGGGCGTGGTTTCCATCGCAAAGGTATTCAAGGGAACTCCGGCGGAGAAAGCCGGGCTGAGGAACGGAGATATGTTCTACGAGGTAGACGGCATGGCGGTGACGGCTGACATGGACCTGGACATCCTGGTAAAGCAGCATGTGAAGGGCGAAGAGGGGACCACGGTTCATCTGAAAATGTACCGTCCCAGCACGGAATCCTATGTGGAAGTGGATGTGGTGAGACAAAAGATCGAGGTTCCCACCGTGGAGCATGAGATGAAGGCGGATAAGCTTGGCTATGTTGCGGTTGCCCAGTTTGATGATGTGAAGGTGACGGGAAAACAGTTCCAGGAGGCCGTGGAGGACTTAGAAAGCCAGGGAATGGAAGGGCTTCTGATTGACCTTCGGGGAAATCCGGGGGGCGTGCTGGATACCGCGGTTATGATGATTGATTATATGCTTCCGGATGATTTGAAGGAGTATGCAGACGAAAACGGAAAGACGCTGGTGGTTTCCACTGCGGATAAGAACGGGGAAGGGAAACGCTATTACTGCGAGGACGGTCACAGCGTGGATATCCCGGTGGTGATTCTGGTGGATGGCAATTCGGCCAGCGCATCGGAGGTATTTTCCGGAGCGCTGAAGGACTATGGCCGGGCAAAGCTGGTGGGAACCACCACCTTTGGAAAGGGCATCGTGCAGACCCTGCTTCCTCTGGGAGACGGCTCGGCGGTGAAGCTGACGACCGCGCATTACTACAGTCCAAGCGGATTCGACCTGCACGGCGTAGGCCTGGAGCCGGATGTAGAGGTGGAGTTTGAGCCTCCGGAAAATGTGGATGCGGATTATGTATTTACCGATGAGGATGATAACCAGATGCAGAAGGCGCTGGAGGTGCTGGAAGAGATGGTGGACACAAACGAGACGCAGGCGGAGCCGGCGGCGTAGCGTGTAGAGATGAATTGCCCGGCAGGGGAGTATCTGCCGGGCAATTTGTTTCGTTATTTTCCTGCAAGCCTTTTAAAATCAGCCGCAAACTGCCTTACTGCCTCTTCTTTGGTTGCCCAGGAGGTGACGAAGCGGACTGCGGTGTGGGTTTCATCGACAGCCTGCTGTGTCTGGAACTGGTAGTTTTCCCGAAGCGCTGCAATCAGGTCATTTGGAAGAATCGGGAACTGCTGGTTGCTGGCGGAGTCGGAAAAGAAGGGGAAGCCGCACTCGGCAAAGGTCTTCTTTAAGATGGCGGCCATCTCATTGGAATGGGCGGCCATGTCGTAGAACAGGTTGTTCTGGAACATCTCCTCAAACTGGATGCCTAAGAGGAAGCCCTTTGCCAGCATCGCGCCCTTCTGCTTCAGCATAAAGCGGAAGTCCGGCTTTAAGTCCGGGTGGGTGATGACCAGACATTCTCCGAAGAGAGCGCCGTTCTTGGTGCCGCCGATGTAGAAGACATCGGTTAAGCGGGCGATGTCAGCCAGGGTTAAGTCATTGATCGGGCTGGTGAGGGCAGCACCTAAGCGGGCGCCGTCCAGGAATAGATACAAAGCGTGCTGCTTACAGAATGCAGAGATGGCTTCCAGCTCGGCTAAGGTGTACTGGGTTCCGATTTCCGTGGTGTTGGAGATGTAAACCATCTTTGGCTGAACCATATGCTCGTCGGTGTGCCAGTCCAGCGTCTTCTGGATCAGGGCCGGAGTCAGCTTGCCGTCCGGGGTCTGCTGGGTTAAAACCTTGTGTCCGGTGGCTTCGATGGCGCCGGTTTCATGTACGTTGATGTGTCCGGTTTCCGCAGCGATAACGGCCTGATGAGGACGCAGAGCGGCGCTGATGGTCAGCATATTGGTCTGTGTTCCGCCGACGATGATATGGATATCCACATCGTCCCGCCGGATTTCCTTCTTTATTAATTCTTTGGCGTGCTCCGTGTGAACGTCCAGGCTGTAGCCGGCATTCTGGTCTAAGCTGGCCTGAATCATAGCGTTTAAAATGTTTGGATGCGCGCCTTCGCTGTAATCGTTGTTAAAGCAATACATGAATCAATCCTCCTTGGTAATCTGTTATTGCTTTTATCATAATATATCACGGTGGGAATGTCCAGTGTGACGGAAGTTTTGACGCTGCATTTTGCCGGGGTCTATTGACAGAAGAAGGCAATTGAACTAAGATAGAGGTAAATCATCGAAACGTTTTTGTTAAAAATGCATGAATGGAAATTCAAAAAACAAAAGGATTCAGGGAGGAAACCGACATGAAAAAGAGATGGATTACGCTCCTTGCCGCCGGACTGATGACAGCGGCCATGAGCATGACGGCATTTGCGGGGGAGTGGAAGCTGGACCAGGTGGGCTGGTGGTATCAGAATGATGACGGAACCTATTTAAAGGATGGCTGGAGCTGGGTGAATGGCTGCTGCTATTATTTTACTCCGGAGGGCTACTGCCTGGTGAACACGACCACACCGGACGGCTATACGGTGGATGCAAGCGGCGCATGGACGGTGGACGGCGTGGTGCAGACCCAGGCTCCGGCAGGAACCGGGGTGGAGAATGCCGCAGCGCAGACGAATCAGAGTGCGGGCAGTCCGGTATCGGTAAATGGCATGTCCCTTACCATTCCAGGCGGATTTGTGAAGGATGAGGTGCAGTCGGACGAGACCAGCGCGTATTTTGTGAAGGATGCCAATATCATCGCAGTGGTTGCGGAGGCGATTCCAGAGGTGGAGCAGTACGGTACGCTTCTGGAGATGTTAAGTGAGCCGATTCTGGATGAAACCATGAAAGCAATTGGAACGCCAACCGGAAAAACAACGGAAAACTATACCAGCGGAGCCTGGTACTGCTACGATTTTGATTCAACGGCAGAGCTGGGGCTGCCCGGACGGCTCTGCATCCTGGCGAGAATCAAGAATGCAAGGGTTGAGATGGTGATGTTTGCCGGACCGGATACCAACGCTTATCTGAATGATGTAATGAACTCCCTGCAGTAAACAAAGGATATGAGAGAAGGATATGAGATGTGTCAGCCCGAAAAGCGGATACATCTCTTTTTTATTTACATCTCAAAAAATCCTGCTATAATGGAAAGAGTCATTTTGGTTGATTGGAGAAAAATATTATGGAAAACAGATTGAGTCAATTCAAATTCGGGCTAAAGGACGGAATCCCCATCGGCCTGGGGTATCTGGCAGTTTCCTTTAGCTTCGGTATTATGGCAAGAGGAGCCGGGCTTACGGTATGGGAGGCTGTCGTCATGTCGCTGACGAATGTGACCAGCGCCGGGCAGTTTGCGGCGCTTGGAATTATCCAGGCGGGAGCGCCGTTTCTGGAAATGGCGGCAACCCAGCTGATCATCAATTTAAGATACTGCCTGATGTCCTGCTCCCTGTCACAGAAATTATCACCGGACATGCCATTTTTCCACCGTCTCTTGATTTCATACGGGGTGACGGATGAAATTTTCGGCGTTTCGGTGTGCAGGCTGGGATATCTAAGTCCTTTTTACAGCTACGGCCTGATCGGCGTGGCGGTTCCGGGCTGGGCGCTTGGAACCCTTCTGGGCGCTGTCTCCGGGTCTCTGCTCCCGGAACGGCTGCTGAGTGCGCTGAGCGTGGCTTTATACGGCATGTTCATTGCCATTGTAGTTCCGCCGTCTAAGGCGAACCGGACATTAGCCGGAGTGGTTCTGGTTTCGATGGCGCTGAGCCTTGTGTTCCACCTGCTCCCGGCATTAAGCGGCATCTCATCCGGCTTTAAAATCATTATTCTGACGGTGCTGATTGCCGGCGCGGCGGCATGGCTGTTCCCGGTAAAGGAGGAGGTCGAACATGAAGCCTAATGTATATCTGTATATTTTTGTGATGGCAGGCGTGACGTATCTGATTCGGATGCTGCCCCTGACATTAATAAAGAAGGAAATCAAAAATCCTTACATCAAATCCTTTTTATATTACGTCCCCTATGTGACGCTGTCGGTGATGACCTTTCCGGCCATTCTCTTCGGCACGAACTCCATCTGGTCCGGCGCGGCGGCGCTGGCAGTGGCAGTGGCGCTGGCGTATAAAGGAAAGAGCCTGTTCCAGGTTTCCCTGGCGGCCTGCGGCATCGTATTCGTTCTGGAACTGTTTCTGTGCTGAGAGGGAAAGACATGAAGCTGATAACGATTATGGACAATGTACCAGGCGCTCACAAGGCGCTGCGGACGGAGCACGGATTATCCTTTTATGTGGAAACGGAGTCGGTGCGGATTCTGTTTGACTTCGGAGCGGGGGAGAATGCCCTTTATAATGCCGGAAAGCTGGGAATCCATCTGGAAGAAATCAATTACGCGGTGGGAAGCCACGGCCATTATGACCATGGGGGCGGATACCGGGACTTCGTGGAGGCCGGACTTACCTGTCCGCTGGTAACCGGAGCCGGATATTTTGAGGAGAAATATGCCAGAGACGGCCTTCGGGTGTCTTATCTGGGAACGGGCTTCGGAGCGGAATATCTGGAAAAGAAAGGAATCACCCATGTGGAATGCAGCGGTGTCCTGGAACTGGCAGAGGGCTGCTGGGTGATTGGAAATATAAAGCGGAGCCGGGAGTTTGAGACGGTTCCGGAGCGTTTCGTGCTGCGGGACGGAGCGGGCTGGAAGCAGGATTTCTTTCGGGATGAAATCTGCCTGGCGGTGGAGGTGCCCGGCGGAGTCGGCGTCATCCTGGGCTGCAGCCATCCGGGCGTGCTGAATATGCTGGATACGGTAAAGGAGGCGCTTGGGCGGCCCATCCGGTTTGTGGCAGGAGGAACCCATCTGGTGAAGGCAGACCGGGATCGGATTGAGAAAACGGCGGAGGAGATGAAGAAGATGGGGGTCCGACAGATTGGCTTTAACCACTGCTCAGGAAACCGGCTCCGGGAGCTGCTGGAGGAGGAGAAGGAGCTGGATACGGTGTATCTGGGGGCGGGGGACTGCCTGTTCTGGTAAAAGGGAAAGCGAAAGCAGAAAAGAAAAATCAGACACGACCCAACAGCAAAGCTGGAACAGCAAAAACAGCAAAAAGGCGGCCTGTCCTCCGGAAAGGAGAACAGGCCGCCTTTGCAGACTGCATCGGACGATGATGCTGTCCGGACGGAGCCGTTTAAAGTGCGGTATCTTACATCAGTCCCATCAGCTTCGGAACGCCCAGTGACAGGGCCGGAATGTAGGTGACAGCCAGTAGCAGGAGGAAGAGGACTGCAAAGTAAGGAAGCAGGGTCTTGGTAACCTCCTCGATGCTGATCTTGCTGATGCCGCAGCCCACGAACAGAACCGAGCCGACCGGCGGGGTGATATTGCCCAGACACATATTGAAAATCAGCATAACACCGAACTGGATATCGGTCATTCCCATGCTCTGTGCAATCGGCAGGAAGATGGGAGTGAAGATTAAGATAGCCGGGGTGATATCCATGAACATGCCCACAACCAGAAGAATCACGTTCATCAGCAGGAAAATCACATACTTGTTGGTGGAGATGGACATGATGCCTGCGCTGATTGCCGCCGGGATTCCGGAGTATGCCATAACGAAGGACATGGCGGAGGAGGCGGAGATTAAGAACAGGATGATGCCGCTGGTGCATGCGCTGCTTACCAGAATCTTCATGAAGGACTTCATGGTAAGGCTCTTGTAGCAGAGGGACAGGATCAGGCAGTAAAGCACGCAGATGCCTGCGCCTTCGGTTGCGGTGAAGATACCGCCTACGATACCGCCGATTACGATTACGATCAGCAGTAAGCTGGGAAGCGCCTCTAAGGTTACCTTCAGGGCTTCTGCACCGGAGGTTCTGCCGGATACCGGATATTTATGCTTCTTTGCGTAGATAAATGCAACCACCATGGAGCCAACACCCATCAGAATGCCAGGGATGTAGCCGGCCATAAACAGGGTGGAGATGGACACGCCGCCCGCTACGGTGGAGTACACGATGAAGGCGCTGGTAGGCGGAATCAGAAGGCCGGTCGGCGCGGACGCGATATTCACCGCGGTGGCAAATGCCGGGTCATAGCCCTCATCCTTCTGAATCGGGTAGATACAGCCGCCCATAGCGGAGGCTGCGGCAACGGAGGAGCCGGACAGTGCGCCGAACAGCATGTTGCCGACGATGTTGGCCTGAGCCAGAGAGCCTGGAATCCAGCCTACGAACAGCTTAGCGAAGTTGACCAGACGTCTGGCGATACCGCCGTTGTTCATGATGTTTCCTGCCAGGATGAATAACGGAATCGCAAGCAGGGAGAAGCTTTCCACACCGCTGTTCATCTTCTGCATGGTGATGAAGGTGATCTGGTCCCAGGACAGGGAGGACATAGCGGTCACAATTGAGGAAATTACGATGCTGACGGAGATTGGACAGCCCACAAACAGCAGGATGCCGAATACCGCGAACAGGATAACAGTGGTAAGAACAATACTCATGATTCATTTCCTCCTTCAATCGAAATACCGGTTACATCTTCATAGATGTTGATAATCTGAGCCACGATGATGAACAGACCGGAGATTGGGGCCATAGCGTAAACCAGGCTTCTCGGAATGCCTAACAGCGCGGAGTATACCTGCTTTGCGCTGACAGCCAGCTTGAAGCCGCCGATGGTGATGACGAAGATGGCGAAAACCAGGATCAGCACATCAATGACGGTCATCAGCACCCGTTTCCCGGCCGGGTTTAATTTGTCGCGCAGCAGCACCAGAGCCATATGCTCCCTGGTGACAAATGCGTAGGCCGCGCCGATAAAGCCGGTCCAGATCAAGAAGTAGCGCACCAGCTCCTCGGTAAATGCCGCAGGGCTGTTTAAGACGTAACGGGTAAATACCTGGTATAATACCAGCAGGGTCATGACAGACAGCAGAACGGTTGCGATTCCGGCCAGAAGCTTTGTCATAACTTTTTTTACAACAGTTAAAATCTCTTTCATTTCGAACCTCCCCTTATTCTACAGAATCAATGATGTCAAGCAGGCTTTTTACGCCCGGATATTCCTGGCAGTACTCATCGATCATACCGCTGGTTGCCTGGCGGAACGCATCCTTATCCACATCGTCCACGAATTCCACATTCATCTGGGTCTTCGCCTCCTCGATGGCTTCCTCGATGGCGGCATCCCATGCAATCTTGTGGCTTTCGGTGGATTCGTGGGCGGCCTCCAAGATCACCTGGCGGTCCTCCTCGCTGATATCCTTCCATACCTTGGCGCTCATAACCATAACATCCGGAATCATGGCATGCTGGTCGGTGGAATATACCTTGCAGATCTCGCCGTGCTTGCCGGTGGTCAGCGCGGTTTCATTGTTCTCCGTTCCGTCGATGATGCCGGTCTGCAGAGAGGTGTAAACATCGCCGTAGGACATGGCAACCGGGATGCCGCCCAGCGCCTTCATCATGTCCGTCTGGGACTTCATATCCTGTACACGGATTTTTAAGCCCTTTAAGTCAGCCGGAGTGCGGATGGCCTTGTTGGTGGTGTAGAAGGAACGGGCGCCGGAGGTGTAGTAGGTCAGGGTGACAAAGCCATCCTCCTCGGAGGACAGGAAGAAGTCCTGCATCTGGTCCGAATCCATCACATGGTAGAAGTTCTGGGTGTCGTCAAAGATATATGGAAGTCCGAATGCATGGTAGGACTCGTTATAGGTAGCCAGACCGGGTGCGGAGACCTTGGTCATGGAGATAACGCCTGCCATTAACTGCTCCATGTTCTCATTCTCGGAGCCAAGCTGGCCGTTTGGAAGGATGCGGACGGTGATGCGTCCGTCGGTTCCCTCTGCCACCTTTTCTGCAAATTCCGTCATGGCGATGTGCACGGTATGGGTTTCACTTAAGCCGTGAGCCAGGGTCAGCACCATGGGATTCTCTGCGGTTGCTTCCGCGCTGGTTTTGGCGCCGCTGTTTGCGCAGCCGGTCACGGAGACCGCCGCGAGGCCCAGGGCAAGCATCATTGCTGCAAGTTTTTTCATGTTAAAAACCCCCTTCTTTTACATTCCAATTAAATCAAACTGCTCAAAGGATACCAGAACCTGGTGGTCCTTCTTTGGATTCTTATATTTAATCTGGACAGATTTCAGTCTCTGGCTGTAGTACCAGCCGCACTCTGCCTCCTCAAACTTTCTGCGGTGCAGGAAATGCGGAATCGCAGCGCCGTCCACGGTAACCCAGTAAGGAGACTTTTCACGGTGGATCATGTCGATGTACATATCCTCTACTGCGGTCTCGTAGCTGCCTTCATTCCGGAAATCCAGGAAGGTACGCTCGCCGGCGGTCATGGTAATCCGGGTCTTTAAGAAGCAGCCCTGCTGGTAATCCATGGTTACGCCGTCATCCTCGTATAAGGTGAAGACGCCGTCCTTGTCGGCTGCGCAGAGGATGTTTAATCCGGATGCCTGCTGGGTGGCCAGATTGGTCAGATGGTCCTGTGCCATCGGGATGATGGCGCCGCTTCTTACAAACAGCGGAATGCTGCTGATGGTGACCGGAACCTGGATGGTCTGTCCGCCTTCATAAGCTTCTCTGGTATAGAAATCATAGAAGGTATCTCCCTTTGGCAGGTAGATGCTTCTGGTGTCCGCACCCTTTTCCACCACGTTTGCAACCAGCAGGGAGTCACCGAACATGAAGTCCACACCCTCCTCGTAGCACTTGGGGTCATTCTGGAAGGCGTAGCACATCGGCTCCATGATCGGAAGTCCGATTTCATGGGCGCGTTCCGTTAAGGAATACAGATACGGGCTTAACTGATAGCGGAATTCGATGGCCCGGCGGATGTCATCCTTTAAGTCGCTGTACATCCATGGCTCCGTTACCGTGTTGTCGGTATTGGTGGAATGGATGGAGAAGCGGGGCTGGAAGATGCCGTTCTGAATCCAGCGGATGAACAGCTCGCCCTCCGGAGCCGGTCCGTAGAAGCCGCCGATGTCGCAGCCCTGGCTGGCCACGCCGGATAAGCCCATGCCTAAGATGGTGGCAATGTTGTATTTTAATGCATCCCAGCAGGTCAAGTTGTCACCGGCCCAGGTCTGCGCGTAGCGCTGGATTCCGGCATGGCCGGAGCGGCATACGATGTAAGGACGGATGCTGCCGAAGGTCTCATGAACCGCTTCGTCGGTGATGTGGCACATGATATTGGACATCACGGATTTTAACTGGCCGATGGTGCCGCCCTTTCCTTCAAAGCTGCAGCGGCAGTCCTTGTCCACCATGCTGTCATACTCGCAGTTGTCATTCCAGATGGAGCTGGTGCCGTAGTCCAGAACATGCTCCTTTAACATCTCTTTCCAGTGGTCACGGGTCTTCTGGCTGGTGTAGTCGATGAACATGCCCTTGCCGCCCCACCAGGTTCCGATGCCTGGTTCATCGCTGTCGCTGGCCTTTACGAACATGTCCTTTTCCTTCATTTCCTCTAACATCGGGTGAATCAGCAGCATACCCGGCTTTACGTTCGGGGTCACGGTAATGCCGCGGTCTGCCATCTGCCGGAAGAAATCCTTGGGGTCTTTAAAACGCTTCTTATTCCAGGTGAATACGCAGCGTTTTACGCCCTGGTCCGTCTCCACGGTGCAGTAGCCGGAGGAGAGCTGGAAGCCGTCTACCGGAATCCCTTCTTCCTTTGTAGTGTCGATGAACTCGGTGATGGCATCGTCACAGTCGGACTCCAGCTCCGGATAATACATGGAGGAGCCAAGATAACCGAGAGCCGTTCTGGGAAGCAGAGCGGACTTTCCGGTTAAATCGGTGTAGCGCTCTATGACCTGAGCCATGGAAGGTCCGGCAATCAGGAACAGATCGATATCGCCGCCGTCTGCCCGGTAGCGGCTGTGCATCTTCCAGTAGTTGCTCTTTTCCCGGCCCATATCGAAATCGCATTCGTAGGTATTGTGATAGAAGTAGCCGGCTGCTTTCTTCGTGGTCCGGTTTAACTTAATATAGAAAGGAATGTGCTTGTACAGGGAATCGGTTTCCTTCGGATTATAGCCCATGGCATCCTTCGGGCTCATTCCCATGAACTTCTGAGCCTTGTTGAATTCGCCGCTCTTCTCGCCGAAGCCGTAAAAGCAGTCGTCAGCAGAGATTTCGCTGGTATGGATGCGGCGGTGGTTGCTGTCCTCCATGTAAGCCAGGTCCACGATGTCGGCATGGATCAGGGTTCCTTCTTTGTCATAAACGCAGATGCGGAACGGGTCCTTTTCTACGACTACCTTCAGCTCCCGGCCCTGGATTACGGCCTCATGCTCCCCATCCTCCAGAACGGCCTCGGCTGCGGCCACGCGTTTCCGGTAGTTCTTTAAAAATTCATCCATGCGGTCTTCCCAGGCGGTCAGAACCAGGCTGTAGGATTCCTCGGCAAAATCACCATCGAACCCGGCGCGGATTCTTACGATGAAATCCGTCAGGAACAGGATGCGGATCTCCACGCTGTTGGTGAGAACGGAAAAGTAGTTGTCCTGCTTCGTTACAGAAAGTGCGTTTGTGCAGATTTTCATTACTTGTAGCCTCCTTTTATTAATTGTTTCAAACCGGTTTTGTAAGATTATCATAAGAAAAAAATGCGGGCAAAACTAGACGAATATTGCAGAGAAAATAAGAAAAGTATACATATCTTGCGGTTTTGAACAAGACCTGTTATAATGAATCCATACATCAGAGCGGCAGTTTTAAGTTTTTGTTTTAATCTGGAAAAAGGGGAAATCGTATGCTTGACCAGGCGGGAATTATGATGGCGCAGGGCAGAAGAATCGCCTGCGAACGAATCAGCGGTGTGAATGACAACATGTGCCAGTCCCATTATCATAATTATTATGAAATCTATTTTCTGGAGGACGGAGAGCGGTATCAGCGCATCCAGGATGAGCTGTACCTGCTAAAGCCGGGCGAGATGATGCTGTTTTCCCCCTATGTGATGCACTTTTCTTACGGGGCGGAGAATGTGCCGTTTAAGCGGATCATCCTGTATTTCCACCGGGATGAGGTGCAGCCGCCGGAGCTTCTGGAGGCGTTAAATAAGGGGAACGGCAGGTACTGCCCCGGCCACCGGGACAGGCAGACCATCCACCGGATTCTGGGAAATCTTTTATGGGAGCAGGAGCATAAGGAGGAGTTTGGGGAGGAGTGCCAGAGGATGCTTCTGAATCTGCTTTTGTATAACCTGGTACGCCAGCAGCGCACCCAGGCCGAGCAGGAGCCGGAGGAGAGGAGCCGGATGGGAGAGGTGATTCACTATATTCATAAGCATTATGCGGAGGATTTGAATCTGGAAAACCTGGCCAGGCAGTTTTACATCAGCCCCTATTATCTGTGCCGGGAATTTAAGGCCTACACCAACAGCACCGTGGTCCAGTATGTGAACGTGACCCGGATTATGAATGCCCAGAGAAAATTTATGGAGACGGATTTGAATATTACGGAGATCAGCAAGGAAACCGGATTTTCCAATCTGACCCATTTTAACCGGGTATTCAAGTCCGTAACCGGGATGACGCCCTCCGGATACCGGAAAAGCCACCGGAATCAGGAGTTTAATGTGGGAAAATAAGGACTTTTTGCAGGAAAGCCTTGCATTTTCAAAAGGACTCTCCTATAATGAGGAGGTATTAGGCGAAGCCTCGATCCACGTTTGTTAGGGAAAATCTCTGACAACGTGGATTTTTTCGTATCATGATAAAAATGAATCGGGAGAGAATTGATTATGAACAAAGTACACAATATGCGGCAGGCCCTCTGCTCCTTCCTTCTGGTCATCCTGGGAAACGTTCTGTATGCGCTGACGGTGAAGGTGTTTTTGCTGCCTGCGGGGCTGATGACCGGAGGAACCACCGGAATTGCCCTGTCCATGAACCATTACTTCGGCATGCCGATTTCCGCCTTTGTGCTGGTGTTTAACGTGGTCATGCTGATTGCCGGGTATCTGATCCTGGGAAAACAGTTTGCGCTGACCACCGTCATCAGCACCTTCGTGTATCCCGTTGCCCTGGAGTTTTTTAATCAGGTGCTGGGGGAGCTGGCGCTGACCTCGGATCTGATGCTGAACGCCCTGTTTTCCGGACTGGGAATCGGATTATCCCTGGGAATCGTAATCCGGGCGGGAGCCTCCACCGGCGGCATGGATATCCCTCCGCTGGTGCTGAACAAGCTGTTCCGGATTCCGGTATCCGTAAGCCTTTATGCATTTGACTTCTGTATCCTGATTCTGCAGGCCTTCTACAATCCGCCGGAGCGGGTGCTGTACGGGGTGCTGCTGATTCTCGTTTACACCGTGGTCCTGGATAAGCTGATGTTAATGGGGACCACGAAGACGGAGGTGAAGGTGGTCAGCCAGAAATCCAACCAGATTCGGGAAGCGATTCTTCACGAAATCGACCGGGGCGTTACCCTGTTAAGCGGGGAGAGCGGCTATCTTCACAATGATACCCAGATGGTGTTCAGCGTGATTTCCAACCGGGAGCTGCCCAGACTGGAAAAAGTAATCCGGCACATCGACCCGGAAAGCTTCATGGTCATCAACCGGGTAAGCGAGGTCAGAGGCCGAGGATTTTCCATGAGCAAGAAATATAAATAAAAAAATGGCGGGAACACCGGCTTTCGGTATTCCCGCCATATTACACTTATTCGTCTGCGATGCCTTCTGCATAGGTCAGCACCGTCCGCAGCGCTCCGTCGATGCCGGACAGTCCGCTGTTGATGCATAAATCATAGTCCGTCAGGTTTCCCCACTCCCTGCCGGAGTAGTAGGTGTGGTATTCGGCCCGTTTCTTATCAACCGCCTTCATCTGTCCCAGGATTTCCTGCTCGGATAAGTCAGGATTTAAGCGGGCCAGCCGGCGCAGCCGCGCCTGGGTGTCCGCGTAGATGAAGATATCGATGCTGTCATCCAGAATCGCATTGGCACAGCGTCCCACGATGACGCATGGACCTTTTGCGGCCAGGTCCTGGATGACCTTGCACTGGGCCTTGTAAATCTTTTCGGTCATGGCAATCTGATAGTAGGGCGGAACCACATAGGATGTGTAATTCTCAAATACCGGGGCAACCTCGTCGTTTTCTTCCAGCATGGCTGTTTCGAAATTGCCTTCCTTGGCAATCATGGATATCAGCTCCTTGTCATAGAAGGGAACATTCAGTCTGGCAGCCAGGCGGATGCCGATCTCCCGCCCGCCGCTTCCGTAGGTACGGCTGATGGTTATAACTTTTTTCATAACACGACCTCCTTTGCAGATGATGATCAGGGCTTATACTGCCTGTTCGGCGGTGGATTTTTGTGGTAATATAAAAGAAAATCTGCCGACAAATAGGCAGAAAACAATACGAAAACACATACATTTTCTGATATCTTGATTATATCATTTTTGAAGTCGAAATGGAAGATGTCAGTGGGAATTTTTACCGGAATATTTTGCTGTGTATATTTTGACGGAGCAGGATGGAAAGAAAAATGGTAAGGGAATATGGAGGAATGAGGATGAGACTTTATATGGCGCCGATGGAAGGCATCACCGGCTGGGGCTACCGCCGGATTTACGAAAAATATTTCGGACATATCGACAAATACTTTACCCCGTTTTTGTCGCCGGGGCAGGACCGGGTCTTTACCCACCGGGAGCTGCAGGAGATTCTGCCGGAGCATAACGAGGGGATGGAGGTGGTTCCGCAGCTTCTTGCCAATCGCAGCGGGGATTTCATCTGGGCGGCCGGTGAGCTGAAGCAGATGGGATACCGGGAGGTGAATTTCAATCTGGGCTGTCCGTCCGGAACGGTAGTGGCGAAGCGGAAGGGCTCCGGCATGCTGGCCGACCCGGAGGCGCTGGACGAATGCCTGTATCAGATATTCGAGGCCCTGGACATGAAGATTTCCATAAAAACCAGAATCGGGAAGACGGAGCCGGAGGAATTTTACGAGCTGCTTTCGATTTATAACCGGTATCCCCTCTCGGAGCTGATCATCCATCCGAGGGTGCAGAAGGAGTTCTATAAAGGCCTGCCCCATATGGATATCTTCCGGGAAGCGGAGAAGGAGAGCCGGAATCCGGTGTGCTATAACGGGAATCTGTTTACTGCGGCGGATTTTGAGCAGTTCCACCTGGAATTTCCGAATCAGGACCGGGTGATGCTGGGAAGGGGCCTGATTTCCAACCCGGCCCTGGCTGCGCAGATTCAGGAAGCCGGGCCGCGAAAGCCGGCGGATGAGGAGATCCTGAAGCAGTTCCATGACGAGCTTCTGGCTTACTATATGGAAATCATGCCCGGAGAGCGGAATGTGCTGTTTAAGATGAAGGAGCTGTGGACCTATCTGCTTGCCTCCTTCGAGGATGGGGAGAAGCTGGGAAAGAAGATAAAGAAGGCCCAGCATCTGGCGGAATACCGGGCAGCGGCAGAGGCGCTGTTTGCGGAAAAGAGAATCCGGACGGATACCGGATTTCGAGGATAGAGATAAAATTACCCATAGACGAAATCTGCGAAATGTGTCATAATTTAGGGCAGGAGTGAGAAGCTCTAATAACCCATATAGGAGGTTTTTGAAATGGCAGGTAAACGTATCATTCAGGTAGAGGAGAAGGTTCCGGCCAGTATGCTGATTCCGCTGAGTATCCAGCATATGTTCGCCATGTTCGGCGCATCCGTTCTGGTGCCCTTTTTATTCGGCATCAATCCGGCGGTCGTGCTGTTCATGAACGGTCTTGGAACCCTTCTCTTTATTTTTGTCACAAAGGGAAAAGCTCCGGCTTACTTAGGCTCCAGCTTTGCGTTCCTTGCCCCGGCGGGCATCGTAATCGCGAACTTCGGATATCCGTATGCGCTGGGCGGCTTCGTGGCAGTTGGTTTCTGCGGATGTATCCTGGCATTCGTGGTGTATAAGTTTGGAACGAAGTGGATTGATGTGGTGCTCCCTCCGGCGGCGATGGGGCCGGTGGTTGCGCTGATCGGCCTGGAGCTTTCCGGGACTGCCGCAAGCAATGCGGGACTTTTGGACGAGGTGATCGACCCGAAGAACGTCATCGTATTCCTGGTAACGCTTGGAATCGCAGTATTCGGAAACATCCTGTTCCGTGGATTTCTGTCTGTCATCCCGATTCTGATTGCGGTAATCGGCGGCTATGTGGCGGCGCTTCTCTGCGGAATCGTGGATTTTACCCAGGTTGCGGCGGCGCCGTTCTTTGCAATTCCGAATTTCCAGGCGCCGAAGTTCAATATCGAGGCAATCATGATCATCCTTCCGGTGATTCTGGTGATTACCTCGGAGCACATCGGCCATCAGGTGGTGACCAGCAAAATCGTGGGACGGAATCTGTTAAAGGATCCGGGACTGCACCGTTCCCTGTTCGGAGATAACTTCTCCACCATGCTTTCCGGTCTGATCGGCTCCGTGCCGACGACCACCTATGGAGAGAACATCGGAGTGATGGCCGTGACCGGCGTGTACAGTGTCTACGTTATCGCAGGGGCAGCCGTGCTTTCCATCATCTGCTCCTTCAGCGGCAAGCTGTCCACCCTGATCAGCACCATACCGGGTCCGGTAATCGGCGGCATCTCCTTCCTGCTTTACGGTATGATCGGAACCTCCGGCCTGCGGATTCTGGTTGATTCGAAGGTGGATTACGGCCGGTCCAGAAACTTAAGCCTGACCTCCGTGATCTTCGTCACCGGACTTTCCGGCATCGCGTTAAAGATTGGAAACATCCAGCTGACCGGTATGGTTCTGGCCTGTGTAGTCGGTATGGTTTTAAGCCTGGTATTCTATCTGCTGGACCGTTTTCATCTGACCAATGACCAGGAGGCGTAACCGGGATGATGAAGGATTTGACAGCCGGGCAGCCGAGGGCCGTGCTGTGGCAGTTCTCGATACCCATGTTTATCAGCGTGATTTTCCAGCAGCTCTATAACATCGCGGACAGCGTGATTGCCGGAAAATTCGCGGGAGAGGACGCATTAGCCGCAGTCGGGGCCTCCTACCCGATTACCATGATTTTCATGGCGATTGCAGTGGGAAGCAATATCGGCTGTTCGGTGGTGATTTCCCAATTATTTGGGGCGAAGGATTTTACCAGGATGAAGACCGCCATCTATACCACGCTGACGGCTTCCACCGTTCTTTCGCTGGTTCTGACCGCGTTTGGACTGGCGGGAAGCGCCGGACTGATGGCGATGATTCATACGCCGGAGAATATCTTTTCCGATGGCGCGCTGTATCTGCGGATTTATATCGGGGGATTTCTGTTCCTGTTTCTTTATAATGCAGGCACCGGCATCTTTACCTCCCTGGGCGATTCCAGGACCCCGCTTTACTTTCTGATTGGTTCCTCCCTGGGGAATATCGCGCTGGACTATCTGTTCGTAGCCGGTTTCCACTGGGGCGTGGCCGGTGTGGCCTGGGCCACCTTTCTGGCGCAGGGCGCTGCCTGCGTGCTGGCGCTTCTGACCCTTTCGGGCAGGCTGAGGACCATCCGGACCGAGGAGGCGGCTTCGGTTTTCGACTGGGGGATGCTTCGGCGCATCAGCGCCATCGCCGTTCCCAGCATTCTGCAGCAAAGCTTTATTTCCGTTGGAAATATCTTTGTCCAGAGCCTGATCAACTCCTTCGGCTCTTCGGTGATTGCCGGATATTCGGCGGCCATTAAGCTGAATACCTTCGCCATCACCAGCTTTACCACACTGGGGAACGGGGTCTCCAGCTTTACCGCCCAGAACCTGGGAGCCGGGAAGGAAGAGCGGGTGAAGGAGGGCTTTCATGCCGGAATCCAGATGGCTCTGACCATCGGAATCCCCTTCTTTGCCGCCTATTTTTTCTTCAGCAGGCCGATGATGCTTCTCTTTATGAGCGAGGGAAGCAGCCAGGCGCTGGCGGCGGGAGTACAGTTTCTGCGGGTGGTCACACCGTTTTACTTTGTAATCATGGTGAAGCTGATTTCCGACGGCGTGCTGAGAGGGGCCGCCTCCATGAAGGAATTTATGATTTCCACCTTCAGCGACCTGATCCTACGGGTGATTCTGGCCTATGTATTATCCGTTCCATTCGGCGTTCTGGGCGTGTGGATGTCCTGGCCGGTGGGCTGGGCAGTGGGAACCGTGCTGGCATTCGGCTTTTACCGGTCCGGATGCTGGAGATGGGAAACGAAATGATCACGACATAAAAGATGGCGCAGTCCTATCGGATTTCTTTCGATAAGGCTGCGCCTTCTTTATTTCTTCGAGCGGAAGAACATGGCGATGGCTGTGGCTATGATGATGAAATATCCCAGAAAGCTGGAGCCGTCCGGTATCTGTCCGAAGAACAGGAAGCCCAGCAGGGCGGCGAAGGGAATCTGGGAATAATCGTAGACCGAGATTTCCTTTGCCGGAGCGTGGAAGTAGGCGGCAGTGATTCCAAACTGCCCTCCCGCGGCTCCCAGTCCGGCTCCAAGCAGCATGAGAAGCTGGCGGAGGGTCATGGGCTGGTAGGAGAGGAGCAGAAGGGGAAGCAGCACCAGGCAGGAAAAGCCGGAGAAAAAGAACACGATGAAGGGGCCTTTTTCTCCCCGCAGTCCCAGCTTTCGGACGATGGTATAGGCCAGTCCGGCGCTCATGCCGCCGGTCAGTCCGATGAGAGCCGGAACCAGGTTTAAGTTGACTCCGGTGGGCTTTACGACAAAAAGTGTTCCCACGAAGGCGGAGACCAGCGCCAGCACCTGATACAGCTTCAGGTTCTCCTTCAGAATCAGGAAGCTGAAGATCAGGGTAAAGAAGGGAGACAGCTTGTTTAACATGGAAGCGTCTGCCAGGGCCAGGTGGTCCACCGCGTAAAAGTTGCACAGGATTCCCAGGGTTCCGAAGGCGGAGCGGAGAATCAGCAGCGGAATATTTTCTTTTTTATAAGAGATTTTTTCCCCGCTTTTCCGGATAATCAGGTAGGCAAAGGCCAGGGATACCAGATTCCGGAAAAAGCTTTTCTGGAAGGAAGGCAGGTCTCCGGCCAGACGGACGAACAGGTTCATCACGGCAAAGCTTAGGGAGGACAGGATGATAAACAGGATGCCCTTGTACTTCGCCGGGATGGAAGGCACGGAGGAGGGCAGGGAACTGGATTGTGAGTTGGTGTTACAGGTATTCATAGGGGGTTCGATTCCTTTCATGATCTGTGTGTTTCGCCGGCATGCGCTTCGGAAATCCACCGCTTTCCCTGCCAGGCGTCCCGCTCTTTGAAGCGTCTGGTCAGCGAGTTTAAGACCAGCTTTTTATTCCCGCTCCATTCCGGCGCGAGCAGCAGCTTTTTCGGCCCGTCCCCGGTCAGACGGTGGATGACCAGGTCAGGCGGAAGATGCTCGATGCAGGTGATGACAAAGTTCAGATACTCTTCCATGGTAAATACGGGAAATGGATTCCGGCTGTAAACCTCCGCCAGGTCGGTGCCCTTTAACACATGGAGAAGCTGAAGCTTGATGCCGTCGATGGCAGGATGGAAATTCCCGATGTACTGAACGGATTGGAGCATCTGCTCCTTTGTTTCGCCTGGAAGGCCCAGAATCAGATGGACGATGACCGTCAGTCCGGCGGCCTTTAAACGCGTCACTGCATCCTCGAAGCAGGACAGGTCATAGCCTCTGCGGATGAAGGCGGCGGTATCCGGATGGATGGTCTGCAGACCCAGCTCCACCCACACCGGCTTCTGCCGGTTCAGCCTTTCCAGAAGCCGGACCTTCTCCGGCTCCAGGCAGTCCGGCCGGGTGCCGATGGAGAGGGCGGCGATGTCCGGGCGGGCGATGACCTCAGAAAAGAGGGTCTCCAGCCGGGAAACCGGCGCATAGGTGTTCGTAAAAGACTGGAAATAGGCAATATAAGGCCCGCTCCCGGCCTTTTTTGCAACTCGTTCCCTGGCCGCTGCAAGCTGTTCCTCCAGACTGGAAAAACAGCTTCGCCCGGCTGCAAAATCTCCGGAGCCGCCCTCGCTGCAGAAGATGCAGCCGCGGTCTCCCAGCGTTCCGTCCCGGTTCGGGCAGGTCATGCCGCCGTCTAAGGACAGCTTGTAAACCTTGGTCCCGAACTGCTCCTTCAGCCAGGAATTCAGGGAATAATATGGTTTTCCATCCGGAAAGGTCCGGATGTCCGAGGTGGTGAGCGGGGTGTCTGTCATGCTTCGAATGCCTTTCTGTCTGTGATTTTTTGTTCCGGATGGTCAGCGCAGCGAGCGCATACCGGCGGAACCGTCACAACAATTTTATCATAACAGGTGGAATAATCAACAAAAATGATAGATTTTCGTACAATATTCTATTGTTGCACAAGGGAAAATTTGTTATACTTACCGTGAGTTCGTTCAAGTGTTACGATATTTTTGGGAAAAAAGGAGAAGAATAGTTATGATGGTTCAGGAAACTTTACAGCTTTTAGAAAGCAGCGGCAGCAGACAGCTTATGACAGAGCTTTATGGAGCCGGGCAGGCGGAAGCGAATGTGGCACGTTACCAGGAACTGGTGAAGGGATATGAGAAAATATTCGGTGACCAGGATATTCTTTTATTCACCTCTCCGGGACGGACCGAAATCAGCGGAAACCATACGGACCATAACCACGGAAAGGTGCTGGCAGGAAGCATCAACTTAGACTGTGTGGGCGTTGCGGCAAAGAATAACAGCCGGTCCGTCCGGATCATCAGCGAGACCTATCAGCAGGACTTTACCATTGACCTGGATGATTTGACTCCAAGCGCCAAGTATGCGGGAACCGTGGATTTAACCAAGGGACTTTTACGAGGATTTGAGGAAGCCGGTTACAAAATCGGCGGATTTGATGCATATATTACCAGTAATGTAATCAGCGCGGCCGGCGTCAGCTCTTCGGCCTCCTATGAGATGCTGCTGTGCGCCATGCTCAACACCTTCTTTAATGAAGGAAAGATGGATACCGTAGCTTATGCGCACATCGGAAAATACTCCGAGAACCATTTCTGGAACAAGGCCTCCGGCCTGCTGGACCAGATGGCCTGCGCGGTAGGCGGTCTGATTACCATTGACTTTAAGAATCCGGCCGAACCGGCGGTGGAGAAGATTGACTTCGACTTCGCATCTGCCGGACACAGCCTGATCATCGTTCAGACCGGAAAGGGCCATGCGGATTTAAGCGCAGACTATTCTTCTGTTCCAAACGAGATGAAGAAGGTGGCTCAGTATTTCGGCAAGGAGGTTCTGGCCGATGTAGAAGAGCAGGCGGTGATTGACAATTTAAAGGCAGTGCGGGAGTATGCAGGCGACCGCTCGGTGATGAGAGCCTTCCATTTCTTCGAGGAGAATAAGAAGGTGGAGGCGGAAGTGGCGGCGCTGAAGGAAGGACGTTTCCAGGATTTCCTGGCGAACATTACCGCATCCGGCAATTCCTCCTGGAAATGGCTGCAGAACTGCTACACCAATTCCAATTATCAGGAGCAGGGCATCTCCGTGGCGCTGGCTCTGACGGAGATGTTTATTGCGGAAAAGAAGAAGGGCGCATGCCGGATTCACGGCGGCGGCTTTGCAGGTGTCATCATGGCGATGCTCCCCAATGAGCTGGTGGAGGAATATATCGCTTACATTGAGAAGGCGCTGGGCGAAGGCTGCGCTTATAAGATGAGCATTCGGCCTTACGGCGCGGTATGCTGCAATGAGCTGATGAAATAGAATAAGTAAACGAAGGGGCTGCTCCTCGCGGCCTTCGTGAGGAAGGTGCCCAAGGCTTTGTATCTCAATTAAATAGTATTGTGTTAAAACGGTGTAGCAAGTTGCTATGCCGTTTTTGCTGCTCTTTATCAACCACGCAAGCAGACAATGCGTAGACGGTTGGTACGGCAATATTTAGCTTGCCGTGTGTTAAAAATTGTTGATATTCGTTCCCCTTTGTGCTAAAATATTTTTAAAACACAGTTTTAGATGATTGTAGTTTGAAAGTTGGTGTGTGAATGGACAAAAAGAAAATTGCTGAAAAGATAATAAGTAATGCAGGTGGCATTGCTAAAACCTCCGAATTTGTTTCCGCGGGGCTTTCAAATTCTGATGTTGCCAATTTGTACAATGATGGATATATTGAGCGCATACGACACGGATATTATCAGCTTGCTGAGAAAATGGATATAAAAGAGGAACAAATACTTGCCGCGCTTCTTCCTGAAGGTATTGTTTGTGTTGCGTCTGCCCTTTTTTATTATGGATACAGTGATTTTGCACCAAGACAATGGTCTATCGCTGTTCCAAGGACATTTTCAAGAACAAGACTGAAATTTGATACTTTGCCTATGAAAATATATTACATTCAAAATTCTCAATTTGAAATAGGAAAAAAAGAAGGCAATTTTAATGGAGTAAAACTTACTGTTTATGACCGTGAGCGTACTATTTGCGATTGCTTTAAATATCGTACTAAGCTCGACAATGAGCTGTTTAATAAGGCTCTTAACGCCTATGTCGCAGATGATAAAAAGAATTTAAGTAATCTTTCAAAATATGCAAAGGAAATGCGTGTTTACACAAAACTGATGAATGTAATGGAGGTGTTGCTCAATGGCTGATATTGCAGCGTCCGTACTGGCAAGATTAAAAAACAAGGCAAAAGAAAGCAGTCGAAGCTATCAACTTTGCTTGCAGCTTTTCTGCCAAGAGGAGTTCCTGCGCCGCTTAGAGAAATCAAAGTATGCAGAAAACCTTGTGCTCAAAGGCGGGCTGTTTATATATTCTGTTACTGACTTTGACAGCCGTGTGACGGTGGATGTGGATTTTCTTCTTCGGAAAGTTCCCAATACACCAGAACAGTTAAAAGTTGTGTTAGAGGAAATTATTGCTGCTCCAACAGAAAATGATTTTATAACATTTGAAATTAAAGACATTGCACCGCTTGCTGTTCAAAAAAAGTATGCAGGTATCGGTGCTTCACTTGTAGCATATATCAAAAATACCAAAACACCGTTTAGTATTGATTTCGGCGTAGGCGATGTTATTGTGCCGAAGCAGGAAAAACGAAAAATTCCTACACAACTTACTGATTTTACTGCACCGACAGTAAATACGTATTCTCTCGAAACGACCATTGCCGAGAAACTTGATGCAATTCTCAGTCTAATGGAATTTTCAAGCCGAATGAAAGATTATTACGATATTTATTACCTTGCAAATAAATTTGATTTTGATGGCAATATCTTGACCGAAGCACTTAAAAAGACTTTTGAAAACCGCGGACACGCATTTACGATTGAACAATTTGAGCAGGTTATGAGTTTTGCAGATGATTCTGCTATGCAAAAGAAGTGGAAAGCTTTTAGCCGTAAAATTGATACCAAGACTGATGATTTCGATATAGTGCTTAAAACAATAAATACATTTCTTGCAAAGCCGTTTGCAGTGGCGGTGAAAAACGAAGAATATACAGAACAATGGTCTGCTATGGATGGTAAGTGGATGTAATTTAGGAAGGTTTTTTATGAAAAATGGGCCAAAACAGCTGCTCAGACCAGTAACGAGAGTATTAGTCATGTTACTGGAATGATTGACAAAAACGAGAATCATGGTACAATGAGATAAATCATAGCAAAATAGTATGGATTTCACATTCCATGATTTAGAGAAGGAGTTTTATATGGCAGACATTAAAAAAAGCGCACAGGAGCTGATTGGACATACGCCTCTTCTGGAGGTATGCAATATCGAAAAGGAGCTGGGTCTGAAGGCCACGGTTCTGGCAAAGCTGGAATACTTAAATCCGGCCGGAAGCGTGAAGGACCGGGCGGCCCTGTATATGATTGAGGATGCAGAGCGGGCCGGGAAGCTGAAGCCGGGGGCGGCGTTAATCGAGCCGACTTCGGGCAATACGGGAATCGGAATTGCCAGCATTGCCGCCATGAAGGGCTACCGTGCCATCCTGACCATGCCGGAGACCATGAGCCTGGAGCGGAGGCTGATTCTGAAGGCTTACGGCGCGGAGCTGGTGCTGACGGACGGCGCGAAGGGCATGAAGGGCGCGATTGAAAAGGCGGAGGAGCTGGCGAAGGAGCTGCCGGGTTCCATGGTAATGGGGCAGTTCGTGAATTCGGCGAATGCCCAGGCGCACCGGGAGACCACCGGACCGGAGATCTGGGAGGATACGGACGGCCGGGTGGATGCATTTGTAGCCGGAATCGGCACCGGAGGAACCATCACCGGAACGGGCGAATATTTAAAGAGCCGGAATCCGGAGGTGAAGGTGGTTGGCGTGGAACCGGCAGGCTCTCCCTTCCTGACAAAAGGCGAAGCCGGACCCCATGGCTTAATGGGCATCGGAGCCGGTTTTGCTCCGGAGGTCCTGAATCCGGAGATCTGCAATGAGATTCTTACGGTGAAGGAGGAGGACGCCTACGAGATGGGGCGGATGATGGCAACGAAGGAGGGCATTCTGGTGGGTATTACCTCCGGCGCCGCTCTGTGGGCCGGAATCCAGCTTGCAGGACGTCCGGAATATGAAGGAAAGACCATTGTGGTCCTGCTGCCGGATACCGGAGACCGCTACCTGTCTACGCCGATGTTTGCGGGAGAATCGGAACAGAAATAAGGGCAAAGCAAAAGGTTCAGAATATTTACGGGAATATTGCATATATAAGAAAAATTGACGGGAAACCGTCAGAATTTCTTAATAAACTTTCCCCATAAATGTGGTATAGTATGGTCATGGAGCAGAAACGGACACGATTCCAAAGTGGAACGCGTTCCGGGGTGACTTGTCTGATTGCAGAATGGGGTGATGACTATGATGAACCAGTTAAAGAAAAGTTGTTACGACGTATTTTTATCCATCGGCGGATATCGTCTGCAGGAATGGATGCTGGAAAACCAGCTGAAGGAAGAAGTTCGTCGTCTGATCCGGGAGAACCAGACGGCCTGATTCGATTAAAATCATAAGAATTGCAGAAGGTAATGAAACCATAAGGCTGCGGAATGGAGAAATCCAGACCGCAGCCATTTTTGTTGTGCGCCTGGCGGCGAAGGTTTTTTTGAGGTGGCTTCCAATAAGACAGTATTAGAACATTACTGACATAGGGTAGCCGCCGTACAGGGTTTGACTTTTGATTTAGGTTGGATAGAAGATATATTGATAAATTGCTCTCAGAAATTTTCAAGACATTGAATTTTTCACGTTCGTGTGATATGCTTGTAGGTAGTAAGGAGGGCGAAATTATGGCAGTAACCTATAAAAAGTTGTTTCACTTAATGATTGACAGAGGTATGACTAATGCAGAGCTGATGGAAAAAGCCGGATTTAGCGCAAATATCATTACCAGATTGAAGCGTAACAATTATTTGTCCCTTGATACGATTGAAAAGATTTGTAAAACGCTTGATTGCGGCGTTGACGATATTCTTGAATTTAATGATGAGGAGCAACCCAAATGATAGATACAAAGAAAGAACAAGAACGAGATGAGCTGCACCGTGCGATATGGGCGATTGCTGACGAGCTGCGTGGAGCCGTTGACGGTTGGGATTTTAAGAACTATGTGCTTGGCACGATGTTTTACCGATACATATCTGAAAACCTGACAAATTATATTAACGCCGGAGAACAGGAAGCCGGAAACGGCGATTTTAATTATGCCCGGATGTCTGATGTAGATACCGAGGAAGCTCGTGAGGGCTTGGTTGAGGAAAAGGGATTTTTTATCCTTCCATCAGAGCTTTTTTGCAATGTTAATTCGGCGGCAGACAATGACGAAAACTTAAATGAAACCTTAGAGCGTGTGTTCAACCACATTGAAGCATCCGCAAAGGGTTCTTCTTCCGAGAGCAGCTTTGCCGGACTGTTCGATGATTTTGATGTGAACAGCAACAAGCTTGGCTCAACCGTGGCAAAAAGAAATGAACGCCTTGCAAAACTTCTGCATGGCGTAGCCAATATGAACCTTGGCGATGTAAAAGACCATGACATTGACGCTTTTGGCGATGCCTACGAATATCTGATGACCATGTACGCATCTGGGGCTGGCAAGTCCGGCGGCGAGTTCTTTACTCCGGCGGATGTTTCGGAGCTGTTGACCAGACTTGGCACCGTGGGGAAGACTGAAATCAACAAGGTCTATGACCCTGCGTGTGGTTCTGGCTCCCTGCTTCTGAAAGCCGAAAAGGTACTTGGCAAGGATGCAGTTCGCAATGGCTTTTACGGACAGGAAATCAATATTACCACCTACAACCTATGCCGTATCAATATGTTCCTGCATGATGTAGGCTTTGACCACTTTGACATTGCCTGCGAGGACACACTGACTGCACCGCAGCATTGGGATGATGAACCCTTTGAACTGATCGTTTCCAATCCACCCTATTCCATCAAGTGGGCTGGCGATGATAACCCGCTGCTAATCAACGACCCTCGCTTTTCTCCGGCTGGTGTTCTGGCTCCGAAGTCCAAGGCTGACCTTGCCTTTATCATGCACAGTCTGTCTTGGTTGGCAACAGG
>JAUNPZ010000120.1 GCA_030536455.1 Lachnospiraceae bacterium
ACTCGAAAATGTACCGATGTACATTTTCTCAAACAGGTCCCACTGAAATTCCCGTATGAATAACGGGAATTTCACATCTGCTCCGGCATTCGGAACACAAACCAGCTGCGAAACTCGCTTAATGTCGCCTGAAAACCCGGTCAGCCTGACTCGCTGCTGGTTCCTGGCAGAGTTCATGTAATGATGTTTGTATTAATTTGAATATGGCCGGGGCCTCTGCGGAGCAGAGTTTCTGATTTGCAAAAAAACAGTATTTTACATGTGACATGCCAATACACAGCCGTGAAGCGGACGGACAGAAGCAAGGAACGACTTGTGAACGAATCGAGAAGCTGGTTTGCGTTCAGGATGCCGGGGTAACTGCGAAAATCCCGTTTGCCGAACGGGATTTTCAGCGGGCTCTGTCTGAGGGAATGTACATCCGGTACATTCCCGAGTTGCCCGCGGCAGTTACGCAGGCAGAATGAATGCTTAACAGCTTCCGATGAGAGAACCGGAGTGACGGCTTCCGTCCGTCCGCTTCACGGCGTATGGACTATGATTCGAAACAACAATGCGGAACGATTATTGTTATTAAATAAGAAAGCCGTCGGCAGGACTTGACAAACCCTCTTTTCTTCCTTATAATCAAGAGTAATTTCAAAGCAAGCGATGATAAGAAGAAGTAGTGTCATGCAGAAGCACACAGAAAGCTGCCGGGTGATGAGAGGCGCGTGGAAAGCAGACATGAATACATCTTTGAGCTTCACACCGAACCTGGAACGCAGTGATTTTTGTGTTTTCCGGCGCGGATGCATATGCGGCGCACCGGGAGAACGAAAGGCACAGAGCGGTCTGGCAGTAGGCTGTGACGGAATCCTGCACCCGTTATCGTGCTAGAGTATTGACTATTCGATGTACTCGATAAGGTAGACAGCGTGAGCTGTTTATGAATGTAAGGTGGTAACACGAGCGTATGCTTCGTCCTTCCGGATGTCGGAGGATGGAGCTTTTTTATTTCATTTATGATTAGCTTGCTGGAAAGAGCAACATAAAAACCCGTAACCGGAAAACTGCCGGTCAGCAAAATAAGCTGAGCCCGGACAGGAAAAAGAAAAGGAGTAAGAACGATGCAGATTTACGAAGAACTGGTAGCCCGCGGCCTGATTGCCCAGGTTACAAATGAAGAAGAAATCCGAAAGATGGTAAATGAAGGAAAGGCGGTATTCTATATCGGCTTTGACCCTACCGCAGACAGTCTCCATGTGGGACATTTTATGGCTCTGTGCCTGATGAAGCGCCTTCAGATGGCAGGAAACAAGCCGATCGCACTGCTGGGCGGCGGCACCGGCATGATTGGCGATCCGTCCGGACGCAGCGACATGCGTCAGATGATGACCAAGGAAACCATCCAGCATAATGTAGACTGCTTTAAGAAGCAGATGAGCCGTTTCATTGATTTCTCAGAGGGCAAGGCGCTTCTGGTGAATAACGCAGACTGGCTGATGGATTTGAATTATGTGCAGCTTCTCCGTGAGGTGGGCTCCCATTTCTCTGTAAACCGTATGCTGACCGCAGAGTGCTACAAGCAGCGTATGGAGAAGGGCTTAAGCTTCCTGGAGTTCAACTACATGATCATGCAGTCCTACGATTTCTATGAGTTATTCCAGCGCTACGGCTGCAACATGCAGTTCGGCGGCGACGACCAGTGGTCCAATATGCTGGGCGGCACGGAGCTGATCCGCAGAAAGTTAGGCAAGGATGCACATGCCATGACCATCACCCTGCTTCTCAATTCCGAGGGCAAGAAGATGGGCAAGACCCAGTCCGGCGCGGTATGGCTGGACCCGAACAAGACCTCTCCGTTCGAGTTCTACCAGTACTGGAGAAATGTGGCGGATGCAGACGTTCTGAAGTGTCTGCGGATGCTGACCTTTCTTCCGTTAGAGCAGATTGATGAGATGGACAAATGGGAAGGCAGCCAGTTAAATGAGGCGAAGGACATCCTGGCATTCGAGCTTACCAAGCTGGTTCACGGCGAGGAAGAGGCATCTAAGGCCAGAGAGGCTTCCAGGGCTTTATTTGCAGGCGGCGGCGATGCAACCCACATGCCAAGCTATGCGTTAAAGGATGAGGATTTCCGCGACGGCTCCATCGACATCCTGGCTGTTTTAACTGCTTCCGGTCTGGCAGCAAGCCGTTCCGAGGCAAGAAGAAATGTACAGCAGGGCGGCGTTTCCGTGGACGGCGTTCAGGAGAAGGACCCGGCAAAGACCTTTGCCAGAGAAGACTTCGCCGGCGACGGCAAGGTGGTAAAGCGCGGCAAGAAGAATTTCGTGCGTGTGTACAGCGAATAATCCACAGTAAATATTTTCGATAATTAAAAAACTCCCTCTTGCTTTTTTATAAAAGAATCGGTATGATTATTTTATAAAAGGAAGGGGGAGTTTTTGATGAAATTCAGAAAATTAAAAAAGCTGGCCGCAATTTGTCTGGCAGCAGTGATGACTCTGGGAAGCAGCGTTCTCTCTTATGCAGGAGAGTGGAAGCAGGACGAGATTGGCTGGTGGTATCAGAATGATGACGGCAGCTACCCGGTGAGCACCTGGTACGAGGATCCGGCAGACGGCTCCTGGTATTTTTTCAATGAGCAGGGGTATATGATTTCCAACTGCTACCAGCCGGTAGACGGAACCTATTATGCGTTTGCCAGCGACGGCAGATGGAATGGCGTGTCCTTTACGGATATCTGTCCCGGCGTGTGGAACGGGGCCAATTACAGCAACGAGTGGTCCGGCTTCCATATTAATGTACCGCAGGGCTATACGGTTAAGAATGCATCGCAGGCTCAGGCCATGGATGAGGGGATTACGTTCGTAGAATTTGTGGCGGAGGTCCCGGACGGAACCGGCTCCGGCCTGGAACTGGAGTATATGGATGCGTATGATTACACGGACGGGGCAGCCACGACGACGGAGTACATCGTCTCCATGCAGAGCCTGGTGATGGCAGTGGCCGGATTTACGGTGGAGGGAATTACGACCGTGAATCTGGGCGGAAAGGAATACATGAAGCTTTCGGCAGACGGATACGGGCTGGTGAAGTCGGATTTCTACTGCAGGAAGGTGGGAGACCATTATTTCGAGTGCCTGACCGCAATCTACTGGCTGGCAAGCAAGCCGGCGATGGACGGGCTTCTGGCGGGAATTTATTAGATGGATTGGATTGTCCGGAATCCTTGACAATCGGATAAAATTTCGATAAAATATGGAAAGGATAACATCTGGATGGAAAGAATGAGACTTATCTGTGGAAAATTTCAGCAGATAAGTCTTTTTTGCGGATTTTCGGTATGACCGGATTTTTCCAATTTAATATACTAGGAGGAATTTGTTATGTCACTGTTTGAACTTTTTGTGATTGCGGTTGGACTGTCTATGGATGCCTTTGCTGTCTCTGTCTGCAAAGGATTATCGGTCCCGAAGCTGAAGGCAAAGCATGCTCTTCTGGCAGGCCTTTATTTTGGCGGATTTCAGGGGGCCATGCCTCTTCTGGGCTACCTTCTGGGCGTCCGGTTCCAGGATGCCATCACATCCATCGACCACTGGATTGCATTTGTGCTGCTGTGCCTCATCGGCGGAAACATGGTAAAAGAGGCGCTCAGCAAGGAAGAGGAGGAAGTGGACCCGTCCTTCGATGTAAAATCCATGCTGGTCCTGGCGGTGGCGACCAGCATCGACGCACTGGCGGTAGGCGTGACCTTCGCTTTCTTAAAGGTACAGATTGTGCCGGCCGTGGTTTTCATCGGTGTGATTACCTTCTGCTTATCTGCAGTGGGCGTGAAGGTGGGCAATGTATTCGGCAGCCGCTATAAATCAAAGGCAGAGCTGGCAGGCGGAATCATTCTCATCTGCATGGGAATCAAAATTTTAGTGGAGCACACCATGTAAATTCCCTGTGCGAAGCACGAGGGAGTCACGGATGCCCACATGAATTATGTCTTTTTCGCCGGATTTTGTGTAATTTTTATCTTGCAAAGAAAACGGCGGTGTGCTATTATATTCCCAATTCAGTTTTATCCGGGGCACACGTTATATGCGAAAGCAGGAGACGGTCAGTCATCCGTCTTGGCGCGGCGGTGCCGCGGGCATGAAAAGTAGATACAGCCGTTCCGGAGTATGTGATATTCCGGGACGTTTTTCTGTTTTATGGAGAAAAATTCTGAGACAAAGGAGGCAGCGGTCTATGGCAGATGATATCAGTGATGAGATGATAGAATATGTTGGAATTCTGGCGAAGCTGGAGCTTTCGGAAGAAGAGAAGAGGACGGCGAAGAGGGATATGGGCCGCATGCTGGATTATGTGGAGCTGTTAAATGAGCTGGATACGACGGGCATAGAGCCTGTGCCCCAGGTGTTCCCGGTCTGCAATGTATTCCGGGAGGATGTTCTGGAGGATTCCGGGAAACTCGGAAAAAGCGCCGAGACTGCGGTCCGGGAGGATATCCTGGCAAATGCGCCGGAGCAGAAGGACGGAGCCTTCGTGGTTCCAAGGACAATCGGGTGATACGGGAGGATATGCATATGAATCTGCTGAATTTAACTGCCGTAGAGCTGGGAAAGAAAATCCGCGCAGGGGAAGTGACCTCGATGGATGCGGTGAGACAGGTTTTCGAACGGATAAAAGCCAGAGAATCATCGGTGCACGCTTATGTGACGCTGGATGAGGAGGGCGCTTTCCGGCGGGCCGAGCAGGTCCAGCGGCAGATAGAAGCTGGTGAACTCACCGGTCCGCTGGCCGGGGTTCCGGCTGCACTGAAGGATAATCTGTGCACCAGAGGAATGCGGACATCCTGCGGTTCCCGGATATTAGAGAATTTCGTGCCGTTCTACACGGCGGAGGCGGTCTGCCGGCTGGAAGCAGCAGGAGCCGTCATCCTGGGAAAGACCAATATGGATGAATTTGCCATGGGAAGCACGACGGAAACCTCCGCGTTTGGCGCAACCAGGAACCCCTGGAATCTGGAGCATGTTCCGGGCGGCTCCTCCGGCGGCTCCTGCGCGGCGGTGGCGGCAGGGGAATGCTTTTATGCGCTGGGTTCCGATACCGGCGGCTCCATCCGCCAGCCAAGCGCATTCTGCGGGGTCACAGGGCTGAAGCCAACCTATGGGACCGTATCCAGATACGGCCTGGTGGCCTACGGCTCTTCGCTGGACCAGATTGGGCCGGTGGCAAAGGATGTGGCCGACTGCGCGGCGGTACTGGAAGCCATCGCTTCCTATGACCGGAAGGATTCCACATCTATAAAGCGGGAGGATACGGATTTTACCGGCGCTCTGATCGATGATGTGCGGGGAATGCGAATCGGCGTTCCGGCGGATTATTTCGGAGATGGGCTGAACAAAGAAGTGAAAGCAGCCATCTTTGCGGCGCTGGAGGTGCTTCAGGCAAAGGGGGCCGTGGTGGAGGAATTTGATCTGCCGCTGATGAAATATGCGGTTCCGGCCTACTATATCATCGCTTCCGCCGAGGCAAGCTCCAACCTGGCCCGCTTTGACGGCGTAAAGTATGGGTTCCGCGCGAAGGAGTATGACGGTCTGCATGATATGTATAAGAAAAGCCGTTCTCAGGGCTTCGGCCCGGAGGTAAAGCGGCGGCTCATGCTGGGCTCCTTCGTGCTGAGTTCCGGCTATTACGACGCCTATTATCAGAAGGCGCTGAAAACGAAAGCATTGATAAAAGAGGCCTTTGAACAGGCCTTTGCACGATACGACCTGATTGCAGCTCCGGCGGCGCCATTTACCGCTCCGAAGCTTGGGGAGTCCTTAAAGGACCCGCTGCAGATGTATCTGGGGGATGTTTATACCGTCTCCGCCAATCTGGCCGGTCTTCCGGCGCTGTCGGTGCCTTGCGGCGTGGATTCGGAGGGCCTTCCAATCGGCATGCAGCTGATTGGCGGGCATTTTCAGGAGAAAAAGCTGCTCCGGGCCGGTTTTTCCTATCAGCAGAGCCGGCGTTATCAGGGGCCGGAGGCATCGGCGGACGAAGCCGGAAAGGAGCGGAGCGCCTATGAGTAAACGTTATGAGACGGTCATCGGCCTGGAGGTTCATGTGGAGCTGGCGACGAAGACAAAGATCTTCTGCTCCTGTTCCACCCAGTTCGGGGGAGCGCCCAATACGCACACCTGTCCGGTATGCACCGGCATGCCGGGTTCCCTTCCGGTATTAAACAAGCAGGTGGTGGAGCATTCACTGGCGGTGGGGCTTGCCTTAAACTGTCAGGTGAACCGCCGCTGCCGGTTTGACCGGAAGAATTATTTCTATCCGGATAATCCGCAGAATTACCAGATTTCCCAGCTGTATCTGCCGCTCTGCCGGGATGGATTCGTGGAGATAGAGACGGAGGCACCCGGCGCGGAAGCAGGGGTATCGGACAGCGGGAAAGCATCCGACGCGGAAGCAGGGGCATCGGACAGCGGGAAGTCATTCGGCGCGGAAAATGGAAAACGCCGGAAGCGAATCGGCATCCATGAAATCCACATGGAGGAGGACGCCGGCAAGCTGATACATGAGGAGGCATCCGGCTGCTCCCTGGTGGATTATAACCGGAGCGGCGTACCTCTGATTGAGATTGTGTCGGAGCCGGATATGAGGAGCGCAGAGGAAGTGATTGCTTATCTGGAAAAGCTTCGGATGACGATTCAGTATCTGGGCGCATCCGACTGTAAGCTGCAGGAGGGCTCCATGCGGGCGGATGTGAACCTGTCTGTCCGGGAGATGGGAGCGAAGGAGCTGGGAACCAGAACGGAGATGAAGAATCTGAATTCCTTTAAAGCCATTGCCCGTGCCATCGAGAGCGAGCGGAAACGGCAGATCGGACTTCTGGAGTCCGGAAAGCCGGTGGTTCAGGAAACCAGGCGGTGGGACGATGGAAGCGGCATTTCCTATCCCATGCGCTCCAAGGAGGATGCCAGGGATTACCGCTATTTTCCGGACCCGGACCTGCCTCCGCTGGAGATTTCCGATGATTGGATTGCCCGTATCCGGGAAAACCAGCCGGAGCTGCAGGAAGCGAAGCTGGAGCGCTACCAAACGGAATATGGACTGCCTGCCTACGACGCCCGAATCTTAACCGATTCCAGACATCTGGCGCATATCTTTGAGGAAACGGCGGCGCTGTGCCAAAAGCCGAAGGAGGTTTCCAACTGGCTGATGGTGGAAGGTATGCGGCTTTTGAAGGAGCAGGAGATGGAGGCGGAGGACATCCGGTTTTCCGCAGAGAATCTGGCCCGGCTGATTGAGTTGGTAGAGAAAAAGACAATCAACCGGACGGTGGCAAAGCAGGTATTCGAGGCTGTTTTTAAAGATGATATAGACCCGGAAGCCTATGTAAAAGACCATGGCTTAAGTGTGGTGGATGATGAAAGCACACTTCGGTCCGCTGTGAAAGCGGTTATGGATGCCAATCCCCAGTCGGTTCAGGATTACCGGAACGGCAAGGAAAAGGCGGCGGGCTTTCTGGTGGGCCAGACCATGCGGGCCATGAAGGGCAAGGCGGCGCCGGGGCTGGTAAATAAACTGGTAATGGAACTGTTAAAAGAAATCGTAGGTTGAAAAAAATCGAAGAAATCGGAGGAGAAAAATTATGAAGCCATATGCAGAGATGACCAAGGAGGAGCTGGCCTCTTTAAGAGAACAGCTTATGCTGAAGTATAAGGAATATCAGGGAAAGGGCCTGAGCCTGAACATGGCAAGAGGAAAGCCATGTACCGAGCAGTTAGACTTATCCATGGGAATGATGGATGTATTAAGCAGCGAGGATGACCTGACCTGTGAGGACGGCACCGACTGCCGGAACTACGGAGTGCTGGACGGCATCCGCGAGGCCAAGGAGCTGATTGGCGATATGATGGAAAATCCCATCGACAATATCATTATCTATGGCAATTCCAGCTTAAACGTGATGTACGATACCATTTCCCGCTGCATGACCCACGGCGTAATGGGCGGAACTCCATGGTGTAAGCTGGATAAGGTAAAATTCTTATGCCCGGTTCCCGGTTATGACCGTCATTTTGCAATCACCGAGTATTTTGGCATCGAGATGGTGAACGTGCCGATGACTCCAACCGGCCCAGATATGGACATCGTAGAGGAGCTGGTTGCTTCCGACGAGGCAATCAAGGGAATCTGGTGCGTTCCGAAATACTCCAACCCACAGGGCATCTCCTACTCCGATGACACGGTCCGCCGTTTCGCGCGCTTAAAGCCGGCTGCGAAGGATTTCCGCATTTACTGGGATAATGCTTACGGCGTTCATCATTTATACGACCATGACCAGGACCATCTGATTGAGATTCTGGCAGAATGCAAGCGCGCCGGAAATCCGGACCTGGTTTACAAATTTGCATCTACCTCCAAAATCAGTTTCCCAGGCTCAGGTATTGCAGCCATCGCGACTTCTTCCAATAACATGGAAGACATCAAGCAGCAGTTAAAGATTCAGACCATCGGCCACGACAAGGTAAACCAGCTTCGTCATGTGCGCTTCTTCGGTGACATTCACGGTATGATCGAGCACATGAGAAAGCATGCGGACATCCTGCGCCCGAAGTTCGAGGCGGTAATCAACGCGCTGGATACGGAGCTTGGCGGTCTGGGTATCGGAGAATGGACCAAGCCGAAGGGCGGCTATTTCATCTCCTTTGACGCTATGGACGGCTGCGCCAAGGCAATCGTAGCCAAGGCAAAAAAGGCCGGTGTGATGATGACCGGCGCAGGCGCAACCTACCCATACGGCAAGGACCCGCATGACAGCAACATCCGCATCGCGCCAACCTATCCTTGTCTGGAGGATTTGAAGGCAGCGATGGAAATCTTTACGCTGTGCGTGAAGCTGGCAAGCGTGGAGAAGCTGTTGGAGGAGAATTAAG
>JAUNPZ010000121.1 GCA_030536455.1 Lachnospiraceae bacterium
GGTTCTCGTCCTCATTCACCGGCTGTCTGGAGGGATGCGGATACGCGATGGTCCGGTTATCATCCTCATTCACCGGCTGTCTGGACGGGTGCGGATACGCGATGGTCCGTCCGTCATCTCCGCCTGCTCCCATATGCGGGAAGGATACCGTCTGATTATTGTCCGCTCCGGCTGCCATGTGCGGGAACGCCTCCGTCCGGTTCCCTTCTCCGCCAATCATCTCGCTCAGCCCGATGGTCCGGTCCGGATTATAAAGGTCCTCGGATGCTGCCTCCGTCAGTCCCTCATTCAGTTCCTCCATGTTCTGCGCCCCTGCCTGCTTCGACTTCTTCCCGGAATCATCCTTATGGAAAAAACCAAACCGCTTCTGCTTCGCCGGTTTTCCTTCCTTTGCATCCGGCAACACTCCGCAATGGGGGCATTGTGCAAATTTCGTATCATCGTAATAATGTCCTTTGCTGCATCTGACAACCGCCATAGTATCCTCCTTAAACCTTTGGGCAAATCCTTCTTATTTTTCACCTGTCTGCTGCCACAGCAAATCTGCCTGAACAGCGGACTTCCCAGTTTTACTAAATATAATAATTATATACATCAGCCAATATTTTGTCAAATTAAACCAGCCCTCCGGCCATTATTCTCAGTATTTTTCCCTCATCCGCTCCTCCATCTTCCGTTTCCGGCTGCCTCCGGTGGCTCCCAGCACGACTGCAAAAATCAGAGCCGCCGTCAAAACCAGAATTCCCGCCAGAAAGAGAATGGTTCCGGGCGTCAGCATCTCTTCTATATTCATGCAAAAAATCTCCTCTCCCGCCGCTTCTTTTCCTTTCCTAATTCCGAATGGTTAATTTATCGGTAAATACACTGGTATAATGCTCCGGCTCAAAGGTCGGCACTGCAAAGATGCTGTCATCGGTCATCAGGAAATAATGGCTGTAATCCGTAATGGAATATCCCACCAGGTTCCGTCCGTCTCTTCTCGCCTGTCTGGGCGGGATGCCGCCGGCATTCTGGAATTCATAATCATACCGGTTTCCATTCTGATACCCGATGGAGAAATGAAAACTGCCCTCTGAAATGCCATTTTCAAAATACCCGCTTCCGTAATAATTCGGAGACAGGGTTGCCAGATTGGTGTACACCACCGTATCAATCCGGCCATTTCCGTTGGGCTTGTCTTCCTTCCACTCTCCGGAGTACACCACATACCGTTCCCGGTTGTTGGTATAGTAATCGCCGTATCCGCTCCGCTTCTCATCCTCCATCTGGCCCATGTACACATAGCCGTTCGGATAGATAGCGATATACTGCCCTTCCGACTGCTGCAGAATCAGCGGCTCCTGAAGTCTGGATACCAGGTCCAGGAATTCATCGGTCAGCAGCACTTCCTTGGCAAGCTGTCCGTCATTGGCTTTAATCAGCGAAGACAGGCGCGCCAGAAGCTCCTCGTATTCTTTCTTGATTTCATACCGCAGAGACAGGCGCTCCTGTTCTCTGGTCAGCTCATCGCTGGCGATATCGGCATCCTGCAGAACCTGCAGAGCCTTCTCCAAATCGCCCATTTCCTCATATGCGCCGGACAGCTTTAAATAGGAAGTATCTTCCTCGCTGTCGTAGATGATCAAGTCCTTATAATACCGGACTGCTGTTTTATATTTTTCCTTCTGGAACGCCTCGTCACCCATATCGGTAAGCTGTTCCACAATCTGCCGGTTCATCCCGCGAATCTGCTGCACCATATCCGCGCTCTTTTCCTCCATGGACAGACCATCTGCCACGGAAAGACCTTTCTTCAGCACGTTAATGGAGCTGTCCACCTCATTCTGTGCGGTAAACACGTCAGAAAGTCCATGGTATGCCGCCATGGATTTTGGTTCAATCTGCAGTGCCTTGGAATACGCCAGCATCGCCTTGTCGTATTCAAATTCCACCAAATACTGCTTACCCATATCCAACTGACGGTTTACCCGGTAGTCCTCCATCCGGGCGCAGCCGGTCAGAAGGATGGCGGTAAGCAGAAAAACTGTTATTATTTTTCGTTTCATAATGTATTTTCCTATTGTGCGCACAATCTGTTCTCTCTCTATCTCCAGTTCCATCAGAACTGCTCCACCAATCCGGTTTCCGTCTTCCGGTACTCCTCATGGATTTCTCCCAAAGATTTTTTCAGCTTCAGGCATTTCTTTCCCTCAACCTCCAGACGGTTCTCCACCAGCTCCAGACGCTGCCGGACGATAAGCATGCTGAATGCTTTCAGTCTGGTCTGGCCTGCCAGCCGGTCGACGCTTTGCATACAGTCCTCCATCTGACGCTTGATTTCAGCCAGGTCCTCTCCCGCCTTCTCCAAAGCGCTCAGCGATACCTGAAAGATTGCCTTTCCTGCGCCGGTGTTCACTGCATGGTCGGAACCATTCTGGTTTACATTCACTTTGTCCAGGGAACGGTCCAGAGACTGGAATACACTCATAAACTTTCTTAAATCGTCATTGCTGAGTTCGATTCCTTTCTCCGCCAGCCATTTCCGAAGCAGATCATATAGAAGGTTGGGAATCTTATCCGAACCCCAGCTCACCACATCCACCAGTTCGTCAAAATACTTCCATTGGGTAATATTCACCACAACGTCAACAATCTTCGTGATATCATCCAGTTCCATATCCTTCAGAACTCCGTTAATCACATCCTGGAATCCCGGATTCTTATCGATGTACTCAACCAGGTATGCCGCCAGATATCCCACATTGTCTACATTATTCCCTTCCAGAAGGATATCCAGGAGGGAATTCATCATATCCGGGTCATTGCTGAAGCCAGTCTCAACCAGCTCGCCCACCATATTAAGCGCTTCCCTTTTTTTATCAGCCGGAAGAGAACGGAGGTAGCTGTTTAAGAATTCATCTACCTGCGCCATCCGCGGGTCCCGTGTTCCCTCATTCAGGGAAAAGCTTCCGTCCTTATGAAACTGAAAGAAGGTATTCGGGCTGTGGTTTTCCAGGAACTTTCCTTTTCCGTAATCATGGCCTTCATAATAAGTGGTATCTCCGATGTCATTCAGCAGAAGATTCACATAATCGCTCTCTACGTTGTTATTGCTGATTTTATCCTGACGCATGGATATCTCGTCTTTGTACTTTTCCATAAACTCATCGGAAAAACCCTGACCGTCAAAGGAGATGCACTGGTCTACTGAATCATCCTTCACCGTGATATACTTTGCCTTATTTCCGCCCTTGGAATGTCCGGTTACCGTCACATTCGAGTACTGGTCCGGATTTAAGGACTGGTACCACTCCAGGGCGTTCTGCTGCTGCTGTGTGGAAACGCCGTCCGGCATGTCAGTCGGCCCGCCGCCGATAAAATTATCCTTCCACTCGCCTCCGGCCGTTCCCCGGAATGCCACAACTGCCTCATTCGTATCCGGATTGACAAACAATGCGCTGCCGCCGCCACCGCCGCCTTCTGCATGGTCTACGTTCGTGCTGGCAATCTGATAGCTGGAAAGCTCCGGGTCATTCTTTACCGCATTGATGATGTTAATCCAGTCTTTTCCGGTGATAAAAGAGCCATAATCCTTGTTCGGGTCGATGGCATTCACATCAATCTGCCCCAGCAGGTTTCCAACGGATTCTCCGGGATGATTCACAACTGCGGGGAATGGTCCTTCCTCCTTCATATACATTAAGTTATTTAAAAGCAATACCTGCTCTGTGCTTAATTGTCCTGCCATAGCTCCCTCTCCCCCGGCTTATTAATAAAATATGTTAAAGTCTTCCTGATAAGTCTCTCCGCCTGCTTCCGGCTCTCCCAGAATCCGGAATGAGCCGTAAATCTTCTGCTGTTCCAGCACCGCCTTCACCTCACCGGCCGTCTGTCCGGCCGTCTGCCCGGTTTCTTCTATATAAAATACCGTAAGCTGCTTCATCTTCTGCGTTCCGTTTATAATCGGTTCTAAGTCCATTCCCTCCCGGAAATCCTTCCCCTGAACCGTGTGAAGCTGCGCATCAATCTGCCTGCATGAAATTCCATTCTCTGTCATAAGCTGCATCAGCCGCTCCTCATATGCCTTTTTGATTAAAACGGTGTAAAAATTATCCTGGGCGGAATAAGGCTCATCTGCATTCTTCTCATCTGCGTACAAATATAAATCGTACACCGTATCCTCCGCTTCTCCTTCATAGAAGAAAAAGCTGCTGTGCGCCTGATTGACCTTTGACATCGGTTCACAGTTGATGATATGAAAGGTGTAGGACGGATATTTTTCTTTCAGATACTCCATCGCATAATCATACTGACGAAGCACCTCCTTCTGCCATCCGGAAAGCTTCCCTTCCTCTACCTTTTCTTCGTTTATGGAAATGCTTTTCAGCAGTTCCTTCTGCTCTTTTTCTAATGTTATCTTTTCTTCCATCGTCTCAACCCTCTCCTCCTGACTGATTTTTTCCGTCTCTCTGCCGTTTCCCATAACTGGTATACATCCCGCTGTCAGAATACTAATGATTCCGCACAGAAACACCATATACTTCATCAGCCTGTCCCCTTCCTCGTTCTGCTCTTCTTATCTGTCATCAGTATACCACAACTTCCCGTTTCCTGTCCGAATCCTGACGAATGACCTGTTTTCCGGGACTAATGACCAGGCCGCACGGCAATGTGCCGCACGGCTGCTCATTCCCATCCGCCCCGCTGAAGGTCCGTGCAGGTGCTGTCTAAAAACTGCATCTCCTCATCGGACTGCTCCTCTTCCTTCTCGTACCGTTCCCTGGCCTTTTCGTAACAGTCCCGGAAGGCTTTATAATTTCGGCTCTCCCCCGGAAGGGCCTGCTGCTTATCCAGCTCCAGGAATGCCAGCAGCTTATAGCCCCGATAGTTTTCCGGGTAGCGGTCCAGAAGCTCCTCTGCCATCTTCCGCGCCGCCTCCTGCTTTCCGGTTTCCCGGTAGAGGATTCCGATATTCTCCACAATCCGCATGGTCCGGTATCCGGAATTATACAGCCGGATATACTGGTTCAGCGCCAGGATCTGGTCATCGGGATGGCTGCCGCCCGCAAACCGCAGCAGGTAATCCTTGGCAAGAGCCTCCGTAAAGTTGGGATTTATCGGAAAATCCGATGTGCCGGAGCCGGAGGCTTCTTCTGCCCTTGCCATCTCCTTTTCCAGCATGGCAACCGCCGTGTCCAGATACTCTGTGCCGCACTGAATGTACATCCGGTTCAGCAGGAGGATGGCCCGCTCTCTCAGCTCCTCGTCCTTCGTCCGACCGATTACCTCCTCCAGAGATTTCTGCGCGCTCAAATAATCCTGTTTGGCGTAGCAGATTTCTCCTTCTGCGAAGGCGATGGAATCATCATCCAGCTTTCTTTTGCTGGCCTGGGAAAGCACCTCCTCCGCCTCCTCCACGCGCCCGCACCGGGCAAGGGAGATGGCGTAGTCCCGGAAAAATCTAGGGTTTTCGTCCTCGTACTCAAAGGCCTCCTCAAAATACGGAACTGCCTCTTTGCTTTCCTCGCTTTCCAGAAATGCGCTGCCAATCAGATAATAGAGGTTTCCCATCCGTTTCCGGTCGTTCTCATGCTCCAGATGATACTGCTTTTTGTCCAGCATGGAAAGTCCGGCCTGGATGCAGCCCTCGTAATCTCCGGTCAGATACCGTCTCCGAAGCTCCAGCTCATCGGCCTCCACCCGGTTTTCCTGGATTTTCTGCGCCTTTTGGATGTATTCCTGCGCCTCGTCATATTGAAAATCCTCTAAAAGCTGCTCCGCCTCCTGAACGCAGGTCCGGTAAGCGATAACCTGTTCCCGCCCGGTAAGCAGCACGCCGCCTGCCGTCATGGCGATTCCCGCCGCGAACAGGGAGGCGCACAGGATCCGGTTCCGGACCCGTCTTTTTTTATATGCCTGATATTCCGAATCCAGCTCATAGATATGCTCCAGGGCATATAGAAGCTCCTGGCCATTCTGGTAGCGCCGGTTCGGGTCGATTTCCATACATTTTTCGATAATGTGACAGAAGCCCTCGCTTAATGGAATGTCATACCTGGATATGGGAATGATGTTCAGGAAATTCACCTCCGGCTTCCGTCCGGTCAGCAGATGGTAGAGGGTAGCCCCGAAGCTGTATACGTCGGAGCGCTCGTCTACCCGGCTCTGAATCACCGGCGCCAGCGGCGCGAAGGTCCTCCGGTCAAAAATCCGGGTCGGCCGGCTGTTGACGCCGGTACTCCCGTACTCCTGATTGGATGCATTTCCGGACACCGGATTCCGCCGGGTCGCTCTCGCCAGCATCCGCTCCAGGTAATTGCAGTAAAGCTCCATGGTCCGGTACTGCTCCGGCGGGGAGTAGCCGCCGCTGACCCAGGTCGCATTCTTCTGGCCCTTGTGGAATGCCAGGGAGATGTTAAAGTCAATCAGGCAGACGCTTCCCGTTCCCATATTCCACATAATGTTGCCGGGCTTGATGTCGCTGTGTACGATGGGAATCCGCTGGCTGTGAAGGTACGCCAGGGCCTGGGCAAGCTGTCTGGCCCAGGCAAGCACCAGCTTCTGGGGAAATCTCCCCTCCCGCTTCACCGCGTCCGACAGGCTGACCCCTTCGATAAAATCAATGACCGTATAGATTTTCCCATGGTCCTCGAAGAAGTCCAGAACCTTCGGCAGATTCTCATGCTTCAGTCCCTTCAGGATATCCGCCTCCGCCCTGCTTTCCAGCAGGGAAGAGGCTGACTCCTTAATCTGCTTTACCACTACATAATTCTGCAGATTGCTGTCAAATGCCTTGTAGACGACACCTCCGCCGCCTTCTCCAACCACCCGGTCTATCACATAGCGGTTGTTTAATCTTACGCCTCTATTTATCATTATGCCACCACGATTTATCATCTATATTGGAATAATAACGCTGAATCGGCACGATGGAGCCGTTCCGCAGTTCGAATACCTCCCAGATTACGCCGGAGGTATTGGCTGGTACGGTAAATGTAGCAGTCAGACCATTGGAGGTATATACATTTACCATAGCGCCGGAGTTTGACATCTCAAAGGAGGTGGGGTCTCCGCCTGCGCAGTGGGTGAAATCTGCCACATAGTATTTGTACAGACCATTTTTCAGAACCGGAATCGTCATGGTCTCCGGCCCGTAGCTGGTCGTATCGTCCACATCCAGGTTATTGCCCACGGCATCCCGCTGGTTTCCGTACCAGATATGGTAGGTGCTGTCCCCGAAGGTATTGTCATACGGGGTGAACAGATGGGAGTCTAAGTCGCTGGGCGTACTTCCCCAGGTGAGGACAATCCGGACCTCCCCTTCTGCCAGTCTCGGAGATGCGTTAATCTGCACCGCCTCCATATTTTCCCTGGCCGCAAAGTTATAATAGGTGCTGTCATAGCCCTCCTTCATAACCTCTGCGGTATACATGCCCGGAGGAAGCGCCACATCCACCACACCCTCTACATTGGCGGTGGCCTGAGCGACAACGCCGCCGGTCTTGTGGTTGACGCCGTCCCGGATGTAGACTGCCGCATTGCTCAGCCGCTCCATGCCGTTTCCGTCCTGGGCGTAGTTTAACGCATCATACATATGGACGCTGACCGGATAAGAGGCGTCGCTTTTTTCTACCATATATACGGCATCCTGGTAATCCGCCAGAATCTGATTGCTGATTTCGATTCCGTATACCGTAGCGTCCACGCAGTCTTCCCTGCTGACTACCAGCCGGTACACGCCGTCCTCGGACGGAACCATCACCCGGTACCTTCCGGAGGCATCGGTTTTGGATTCGTAAAGCTTTTCATTGGCCGCGTCATCGACCAGGACCACCTGCGCGTTCAATGCGGGAGCACCGGATTCGTCATATACATAACCGGTAATCTCACTGACTCCCCTGGCTGCCAGCACCTTCTGGTAGGTGTTGTAGGCGGCATTGATCATCCGTTTTTCGGTCTGGTCGTAATTGGCCTTGGCTCCGGCCTCCAGCGTGCTGTACTGGAAGATGCTGCTGGAAGCATTGCCGCCCTGTCTGGCCGACTCCGGACCGATGACGTAATTGGCCTGAACGCCGTTTGACACCACCCTCCATTTCACCATGCAGTCGCTGTTAAAATAGAAACGCTGGCCGTCCTTCGTCGGAATCGCATAGGAAGGGATGTAGTTGATATCATTTCGGATAAAGATAAAGCTGACTCTGCCATTATCGTCGTAGTAATAATCCGTAATTTCCAGATAGCCTTCCATGTATTCGATGCTGACGATTTTGTTTACCTTTCCGGTGGATGGATTCGTGTAAATCTCATACTCCATCTGGTTTCCGGTGGCTGCGTTTGTTAGCATCTTCCGGGTGATGTCCAGTCCGTTGATTAAACCGTCCGCCGGACTGTTGGGGTCGATATCTTCCATCGTATAGAACAGCGTCTTATCCCAGGCCAGGCTGGTGTTCCTGGTCCCGGGAGTAAAGTTCTCCTCGAAAACATCAATCGAAACCGCCGAGTTTCCCCGGGTGTTATAGCTTGCGATGGTTCTGGCCAGCTCGCTGTCTGACAGCGCTCCCTGGGATGAGAAGGTACCTGCGCCGCCGTCCGCCTGTGTGCTTTCCGCCGCGCCCTGGCTGGCCGCGTCCCCGGTCTCTTCCTCTGCAAGGGTTGCCTGCGTCTCCTGACCGCCATCCCCTTCCGATTCCGCTCCCGGCGCTTCCTCTGCAAGGGTCTCTCCTTCTGCAGTCTCCGCGTCTTCCTTCGTCTCCTTTTCCGCCGCGGCCCCCGCTTCCAGACCTGGACGGAGAATCAGAAAATAGCCTGCGGCCCCCGCTCCTGCCAGCAGCAGAAACACCAGAACCACGATTCCGATGATAAGACCGGTTCTGCTCTTTTTCTTCTTTCCGCCGCCCGGATATCCCGGAGGCAGAACCGGCTG
>JAUNPZ010000122.1:0-5614 GCA_030536455.1 Lachnospiraceae bacterium
GCGAAGCGCCATCCAGCCTGTCGTTTCTCAAAAATCCCAAAAAGAAAGGAACCCACCACAGATGAATCAGGACATGTATGTAGAATGGTTAGTAAAAAGAAAGGACCCTGCCTATGCCTGGCCGGCCCGTATCGGATTAGGCATCCTTTGCGCGGTATCCCTTGTCCTTTCCCTCGTAACAGTCTGGGGCGTTCTGGTATTGTTAGCCGCAATTGCCGGTACGTTTTTCCTGCTCCAGAACTTGAAAGTTGAATATGAATATTTGTATATCGACGGCGGCATTTCCATCGATAAGATTCTGGGCCAGTCCAGACGGAAAAAGGTAGTCGAATGCTCCAAAGAGGAATTAATCGTGGTTGCTCCATCGGATTCCTATATGCTGAAGGATTATGAAACCCAGAACATGAAGGTGATTGACTGCTCCTCCGGACAGAAGGAAGTAAAGACCCATGCGATGATTTTCCAGAAGGCCGGTCAGCACACGAAGGTGATTTTTGAGCCGAACGACAAGATGCTCCATGCGATTCGTTATAACGCACCCCGGAAGGTAATTTTATAAAGGATAAAAGAAGCTGTGAGAACGGCTTCTTTTTTTGACTCTTTTTACATATTAGAAAATAAACGGGCACTTATAAGAAAAATGAATGAATTATTGGTTCCAAACATTTGACATTCATTTAAAAGTTTGTTAGAATCAGTTACTAACAAGAAAGCACTTATTAATTTTATTAATAAAGTCCAAAAGAAAGTGAGGAAAATTTAATGGGTACGATTATTGGCGAAGGCATTACTTTTGATGATGTGCTTCTGGTTCCGTCTTATTCCGAAGTGATTCCGAATCAGGTGGACCTGACCACTTACTTGACCAAGAAGATTAAACTGAACATTCCGCTGATGAGTGCAGGCATGGATACGGTAACGGAGCACAGGATGGCGATTGCCATGGCCAGACAGGGTGGTATTGGTATTATTCACAAGAATATGAGCATCGAAGAGCAGGCAGACGAAGTGGATAAGGTAAAACGTTCCGAGAACGGCGTTATCACAGACCCATTTTCCTTATCTCCGGAGCATACCTTAAAGGATGCAGATGAGCTGATGGCGAAGTTCCGCATCTCCGGTGTGCCGATTACCGAAGGAAAGAAGTTAGTCGGAATCATCACCAACCGTGACTTAAAGTTTGAAGAGGATTTTTCACAGAAGATTAAGGAGTGTATGACTTCCAGAAATCTGGTAACGGCAAAGGAAGGCATCACCCTGATGGAGGCAAAGCGGATTCTGGCAAAGGCAAGAGTGGAGAAGCTTCCGATCGTGGATGATGATTTCAACTTAAAGGGCTTGATTACCATTAAGGATATCGAGAAGCAGATTAAGTACCCGCTGTCTGCAAAGGACGCAAAGGGACGTCTGCTCTGCGGCGCTGCAGTCGGCATCACGGCCAACGTTCTGGACCGTGTGGCAGCGCTGGTGAAGGCACAGGTTGACGTAGTGGTTCTGGATTCCGCTCACGGACATTCCGCTAACGTGGTACGCTGCGTAAAGATGATTAAGGAAGCGTATCCGGAGCTGCAGGTTATCGCAGGTAATGTGGCAACCGGCGAAGCAACCAAGGCCCTGATTGAGGCTGGCGTGGATGCAGTGAAGGTTGGTATCGGACCTGGCTCCATCTGTACCACCCGTGTGGTTGCCGGTATCGGCGTACCGCAGGTTTCCGCAGTGATGGACTGCTACGCAGTTGCGAAGGAGTACGGCATCCCGATTATCGCAGACGGCGGTATCAAGTACTCCGGCGATGTAACCAAGGCAATCGCGGCAGGCGGCAGCGTCTGCATGATGGGCAGTCTGTTTGCAGGCTGTGACGAGAGCCCGGGAACCTTCGAGTTATATCAGGGAAGAAAATACAAGGTTTACCGCGGCATGGGCTCCATCGCAGCGATGGAGAACGGAAGCAAGGACCGTTATTTCCAGAACGATGCGAAGAAGCTGGTTCCGGAAGGCGTAGAGGGCCGTGTGGCGTACAAGGGTCTGCTTGAGGATACCGTATTCCAGCTGCTGGGCGGTCTGCGTGCCGGTATGGGCTACTGCGGCGCAGCGAACATTCCAACCCTGCAGGAGACCGGACGCTTCGTGAAGATTTCCGCAGCATCCTTAAAGGAAAGCCATCCACATGACATCCATATCACCAAGGAAGCTCCGAACTACAGCGTAGACGCGTAAGGAGCCGGCGCATCCGGGACGGATGTATGTCATAAAAACAGATAATTTTAAATTGATATAGAAAGAAACACTTCTCTGTGGCATAATGATTTTGATGCAGGAGAGGTGTTTCTTTGTATCCGCAGAAAAAGAATCAGCAGAAAGAGAGGCATAATCATATGATTGAAGTATTGAAGTCAGGCGTCTGCCGGACGGTGCAGGCGGCATTGGATTTTCTGGAGGCAAATCCGGAGGAGGAAAAAAAGATTCTGGTTCATCCGGGGATTTATGAGGAGCAGGTGACGGTTCGGATTCCCGGCGTGGAGCTTGGCGGGGAAAAAGGTAAGGCAGAGGAAACGGTGATTACCTGCGGCTTAGGCGGCAAAGAGATTCTGGAGGACGGGATGAAGCGGGGAACCTTCCGCACCTATACCATGTTCGTGGATGCTGATGATGTGACGCTGCGGGACCTCACCATTGAAAACAGCGCAGGCCCCGGAACCAGGGTGGGACAGGCCATTGCCCTTTATGCCGATGGAGACCGGATGGTGATTGCGGACTGCCGCCTTCTGGGCTGGCAGGATACCCTGTTTACCGCACCCCTTCCGCCGAAGGAAATCGAGAAAAACGGATTTATCGGACCGAAGCAGTACGCGCCGAGAACCAATGGGCGTCAGTATTACAAGAACTGCTATATCGAGGGTGAGGTGGACTTTATCTTCGGCGGCGCCACGGCATATTTTGAAAACTGCACGATTTTTTCCAAGGATGTGGACCGGGAACCGGTTAAGGGGTATGTGACGGCGCCCTCCACCCCGGAGGGGCTGGAATACGGCTATGTGATGGAGGGCTGCCGGTTTACCAGCAACTGTCCGGAGCAGTCAGTGTTCCTGGGGCGTCCCTGGAGAGAGTGGGGACAGACGGTGCTGCTCCGCTGTGAAATCGGTCCTCATATCAAGGCGGAAGGCTGGGACGACTGGGGGAAGGAAATGGCTCACCGTACCGCAGTCTTTGCGGAGTATGGCTGTACCGGTCCGGGCGCAGCTTTGGAGAATCGGGCAGACTGGAGCCGCAGGCTGACGGAGCAGGAGGCAGAGCACTATACACGGGAGCGGGTTCTGGCAGGAGCAGACGGCTGGAGACCATAGTGCGGCCGGAAAGGGGAATCCGTTTACAAACGCCGGTATGCACCGGAATGCACACACGGAATGGAGGAAAATATGTCAGGAATCGCCCTGTTTGTGCCTACCGGGGAGATGTATGAGCAGGCGCAGCAGATTTTAAAGGAACAGAACCGGCATCATGTGGTTCTTGTGAAGCAGACTGCAGATGGTGAGGCGGCAGAGGAAGCTGGAAAGGCAGTCCGGGCAGGCGCCAATATCATCATTGCAAGAGGACGGCAGGCTTATGAAATTCGTCAGTCTGCTGCGGTCCCGGTGGTTGAAATCGTAATGAGCGCCCAGGAACTGGGACTGCTGGCGGTACAGGCCAGAGAACAGGCGAAAAAGCCGTGTCCAGTCATCGGCCTGTTCGGCTGGGAGGACATGCTGCCGGATACCTCTTATTTTGAGACCCTGTACGGCGTGAAGCTGCGGCGGTATGTGCTGAAGGGGACGGATGACTGGCGCAGTGTCATCGCCCAGGCGCTTAAGACACGGGAGATGGATGCGGTCATAGGAGGGGAAGCGGTGATGGCTGCGGCGGCCGGGACGGGAATCCCGGCGCTCTATCTTTCTTCTACGGGAGAGTCCATCCGGACCGCGATAAAAAATGCGGAATCCCTGTATTGTGTGACAAAGATGGAGCAGTATAATTATGCCCAGTTCAGCACGGTTCTGGACAGCATCTCCAGCGGAATCATCAAGATAGGAGTGTCCGGAAGAGTTCTTCTGATGAACCGTTCCATGGAACAGATAACGGGGATTTCGATGGAGCAGGCCATGGGAATGCCGGTGGTGCAGGTACTTCCGGGGCTGGAGATGGGGCCGGTCCGCAAGGTGCTGTCCGGCGAAGAGGAAACCTGGTCTGCATTTTTGAACGTCAATGACCAGTCGCTGGTGGTTGTGGCGGAGCCCATCGTCTCTGGAGAACGGATTGACGGAGCAATCCTCTCCTGCAGCCGGATGCGCCGGCTGGAGTCTGCCGACAAGGAGGCCAACCGGAATCATTTTCTGAGAGGTCATGTGGCATACGGAACCTTTGATGATATCGACAAGAATCTGAAGGGGATGCAGCCGGTGATAGAACGGGCCAAAATCTATGCACAGTCCTCCAGCCCGATGTTAATTGAAGCGATAACCGGACCGGAGCTGGACGGAATCTGCCAGGGAATCCACAATTACAGTCTGAGGAGAAATGGGCCCTTTATCACTGTGAACGTGGCCGGGCTTCTGGAGGAGCAGCAGATGAAGGCCTTGTTCGGCGGCTATTCCTATGAGAAGCGGGAGTATGAGCCGGGGCTTTTTGAGGAGGCGAATCACGGAACCTTAGTGATACAGAGCATCGACAAGCTGACGCTGCCGGTGCAGTATAACCTGATGCGGGTCATCCGGACCCACCGCCTGATATCGGGCCGGGGCGATGAGATGCAGCGGATGGATACCCGCATCATCGGCTGTACGGCCAAGAACCTGACAGAGCTTCGTAAGGTTAACCGAATACGGGCGGATTTGTATTACACCTTAAAGGCGCTGCGTCTTAAGATTCCCAATCTGGCGGAGAGGCCGGAGGATGTGGGGTATCTTCTGGATTTTTACATAAAAAAATATTCGGAGCAGTATTCCGGCTATCATGTGATGTCCGCCGGGGCCAGACGGGTGCTTCTGGGATATCCCTGGGAGGGAAACAGCATTCAGTTAGACGCTTTTTGCGAGCGGATGATTTTGACCGTAGGAAGACGGGTTATTACGGAGGGGTATGTGCGGGAGCTGCTCCACGAATTGTACGAAACCGACTCAGATATCTATCCGCTTTCCTCGAAGGCAGAGCGAAAGACCTGGCCGGAATGCCGCGGGGAGGATGCGGACGGAGACTTAAGACGGCCCGGTGAGGAAGAAACGGAGAAGGATTTCCAGCAGATTCTGGTGGAGGCAGCCCTGAAAAAATATGATGGAAACCGGACGCTGGCGGCGCGGGAATTAGGCATCAGCACCACAACCCTTTGGAGGCGGATGAAAAAATACGAGCTGGAATAAGGGACCGGAAAAAGCAGGCGCAGCTTGGAACCCCGGCCGGAAGCTCTGTTTCAAAGTGAAAAAGTAATGAAATAAAACGGAAGAAAATGAAAGAAATGAAAAGGAAAATGAAAGGTTTGACTTGAATGTGAAAAGAATCCTCCATTTCTCGTTGATTTTGACACTTGATTCTGCATTTGAAATTTCCTATAATGATGGCAGATAAAACGAAACGAGAAAGGGAG
>JAUNPZ010000122.1:5714-8827 GCA_030536455.1 Lachnospiraceae bacterium
CGGTGAGCAGGTGGAATTGAAGTTTTCCTGGTGGGGAGGCGACAGCCGGCATGAGGCAACCGAAAAGGCAATTGCAGCATTCATGGAAAAATATCCAAACATCAAGGTAACGGCTGAGTACGGCGCGTGGAGCGGCTGGGAAGAGAAGCAGTCTTTAAATCTGTTAGGCGGCAATGCGGCGGATGTGATGCAGATTAACTGGAACTGGATTGATTCCTACAGCCAGGGCGGCAGCGCATTCGCTAATCTGGAGGATTATGCCGATGTGCTGGATTTAACTCAGTTTCCACAGGAAAGCCTGGATTTATGCAAGGTAAATGACAAGCTGATGGCTGTCCCGGTGGCGCTTACCGGACGTCTGTTCTACTGGAACAAGAGTACCTTCGAAGAGGTTGGATGTCCGATTCCTACGGATACCGAGTCCCTGTTGGCAGCCGGAGCAGCATTTAAGGCTTACAATGAAGAGTACTACCCGATGGTTCTTCAGGAGTATGACCGTGCAATCTTCCTGGTTTACTATCTGGAGTCCGTTTACAACAAGCCTTGGGTAGCAGACGGCCAGTTAAATTACACGGCAGAAGAGATTCAGGAAGGCCTTGATTTCATCTGCAAGCTGGAGGCAGAGCATGTGATTCCGACCTTAACCGTATTAAGCGGCGATATGGCAGATTCCATCGATAAGAATGCAAAGTGGATTGATGGAAAATACGCTGGTATCTTCGAGTGGGATTCTGCAGCATCCAAGATGAAGCAGGCCATGGAAGGCAGCGTCAACAAGCCAAACCAGGAGATGGTGCTGGGCGAGTTTGTGAAGTTCGGCGAGTATCAGGGCGGATTCACCAAGATTTCCATGGGCCTGGCGGTACCGGCAAGCTCCGCGCATCCAAAGGAGGCAGCGATGCTGATTAACTTCTTATTAAATGAGGAGGAAGGCATCGAAATCAGTTCCACCGAGAGAGGAATTCCATGCTCTGCGGCAGCTGTTAAGCTGTTAGAGGAGAAGGGCATCGGCGATGCGCTGACCAAGGAAGCGAACGCAAAGGTAATCGATTACTCCAAGTTCCCTCTGGATTCCAAGTTTGAGCATAATGACTTAAAGGCAAACCCGGACGGCGTATATTATAAAGTATTCGGTAAGCTGAGCGCAGGGGAGATTGATCCTGCAGCAGCAGCGCAGGAGCTGATGGACGGTGTTACCGAGTGTCTGGAGAACTGATTGGTTATAAGTTGTAATATAATTCCATAACAGAAAGAAAAAACGTTTCACATTTTTCGAATAGATATGGTAGAATGAAACTACTATGAAATTTGAAATCCATGTGGAACGTTTTTGCGTTTGGAAAACGTATACCGTATGAGCGTGCTGGAAGGAGAATCGGGCAGATGGGGAAAATCGCGCTTCTGGTGCCAAGAGAGGAAATCTTATATCAGGCACACAATATCCTGCAGGAAAAGCATTATCAGGATAAGCATTTTGAAATCGGGGAGATGAAGGTGGTACGGACGAAAAATGTGGTGATGGAGGCCAGGCAGTCGATTGCGGACGGGGCCTCGATTATCATTGCCAGAGGCCTGCAGGCATCCATGATTAAGCAGTATACGGACATCCCGGTGATCGAGATTGTGATTACAGCCCAGGAGATGGCGCTTCTGGTGATGAAGGCCAAGCAGATATTAAAGAAGGAAAATCCGGTGATTGCGGTGGTGGGATTTCCGAATATGTTCTGCGATATGTCTTATTTTGACAGCATCTACGGCATCGAGCTTCGGACCTTTTATGCCCCGAACCACGAGGGACTGCGCGGGGCGGCCATCCAGGCGGTGGAGGAGCAGGTGGACCTGATCATCGGCGGCGATATGGCGGTGGAGACGGCGGCGGAGGCCGGAATCCCCTCGCTGTTTCTGTCCAATACCGAGGATTCCCTGCGGAATGCATTTTCCATGGCGGAAAGTGTCTGCTATGCCATGGATGTGGAGAAGAAAAATGCTGCGCAGATGGAGACGCTTTTGGATTATTCCTTTGGAGGCGTGGTAAATGTGGACCAGGAGGGGCGGATTACCGCAGTGAATCCGCTGATGGAGGATATGCTGGCCCAGCCGAGAAAGAAGCTGGTGGGCCGCTTTTTGATCGAAGTATTTACCGACCTGGACCGGGGGCAGGTAGAGAAGACCTTAAGCCAGGGCGGGGATGGGTATTCCACCTTCCTTCAGGTGCGGGCCACCTCCGTGTTTGCCATCCTGGCTCCGGTGCTGATCGAGGACCGGGTAGACGGAGCAATCCTCACCTGCCATAAGATGAAGCGGAAGCTGACGGTGGAGCAGGAGTCCCAGCAGAAGCGCCACTCCAATGGCCTGATTGCACTGGGCCGTTTTTCTGACCTTCTCCAGGAGTCGGAGGCCATGCAGAAGTGCGTGCACCATGCCAAGCTTTATGCCCTGTCGGACTTCCCGGTGCTGATTGAGGGCGGACCCGGCACGGAAAAGCGTCTGATGGCCCAGAGCATCCACAATGCCAGCCTGCGGAGCCGGAACGCGTTTGCCGATGTGTCCTGCGGCGGGCTGACGGATGAGGAGCAGTTTGCCCTTCTGTTTGATGAAAAGGGAGTGGCGGCCCAGGCAGACGGGGGAACTCTGCTTTTGGAGGACGGGGAGCAGTTAAGTCCGGCCAATCAGTACCGTCTGCTTCAGCTGATCCGCTATAAAATCCGGTATGGAAGAGAACTTCAGAAGAACAAGCACGGAGATGTCCGGGTGATGCTGGCCTCCGGAAGCCAGGGAAGTCTGGAGGAGGCGGTGGCGGCCGGACGTTTCCGGAAGGACCTTTATTATCTGATTCAGGGGCTGAAGGTGGAGATTCCTCCCATGCGCAGCCGGCCGGAGGATCTGCAGGCCAAGCTGGAGGGAGCCGTCCGGGATGCCTGCGAAAAATATGACCGGTACCATGTGCTGACGAGCGGAGCGAAAAAGTATCTTATGAATTATCCGTGGCCCGGCAATCTGTTTCAGATTGAAAATTTCTGTGAGCGTCTGATTCTTACCGCCTCCAAGCGTTCCCTGGACGAATGGGATGTGAAGCAGGTGCTGGACGAGCTGTACGGGACCGGGCCGGAACG
>JAUNPZ010000123.1 GCA_030536455.1 Lachnospiraceae bacterium
AAGCATTCTTTCCTTCTACTTGTAAAATGCCTTAAATGCCTTATAGGTGTTATATACATCCAGCTTGGAGGCCAGCTCGAACGGCGCATGCATGGAGAGAATCGGCACGCCTAAATCTACAGTGTCAATGTCCATGTGAGCCACATACTGAGCGATGGTTCCGCCGCCGCCCTCGTCTACTTTGCCCAGTTCTCCGGCCTGCCAGTACACGCCCTCTGCATCCATGATACCGATGACCTTGGCCATCAGCTCGGCTCCTGCGTCGTTGGACGCGGATTTGCCTCTGGCACCGGTGTACTTGGTCAGCACGCAGCCGCGGTTAATCTGGCAGGAATTGCGGATCTCAAACACATCCGGGAAGGTGGGGTCATAAGCCGCGCTTACGTCCGCAGACAGACAGGTGGAGTTCTGAAGCACTCTCCGCACCGGAACCTTCTCCATATCGGCCAGGTCCTCTATGTAATGCAGCACATAATCCGAATTCAGGCCCGTGTTGCCCACAGAACCAATCTCCTCCTTATCCGTCAGGATGGTAACCGTAGTATAGGTCGGCTCTTCCGTGGCCAGCTCTGCCATCAATGCGGTATAGGCGCAGATGCGGTCATCCTGTCCGTAAGCGCCTACCAGACTGCGGTCCAGGCCCACATCAGAGGCCTTCACAGCCGGAACCATCTCAATCTCCGCGCGGAAGAAGTCCGCCTCGGTGATGCCGTATTTCTCATTTAATAACTGAAGCGCCAGAAGCTTTACCGGCTCCTTCACTTCCTCATCCTGGAACGGCAGGGAGCCGATCAGGATATTTAATTCCTCACCCTTTAAGCCGTCTGCCAGCGTTCTCTGGTTCTGCTTGGCAGCCAGATGAGGCAGCAGGTCAGTGATGCAGAATACCGGGTCGCCCTCTTCCTCACCGATGCAGATGTCCACCTTGGTGCCGTCCTTTTTGATTACCACGCCATGCATCGCCAGCGGAGTCACGCCCCACTGATACTTGCGGATGCCGCCGTAATAATGGGTCTTTAAGTACGCGATATCTTCCTTCTCATATAATGGATTCGGCTTTAAATCCAGTCTCGGCGCGTCGATATGCGCGCCGTTGATCCGCACGCCCTCTGCCACGGACTTCTTTCCGAAGGTGGTGGCGATCACGGACTTGCCCCGGTTTACAAAGTAAACCTTATCGCCGGTCTTGTAATGTCCCTCTGCGTCGAAAGGCTGGTATCCCTTCTCCTCCAGAAGCGTTACGGTGTAATTGACACATTCCCGCTCGGTCTTTCCTTTATCCAGGAATTTCTTATAGCCCTCACAGAATTTCTGAGCCTTGTTAATCTGCTTTGGCGCGTCCTTTGCAATGTTCGGCGCGCTCCATGTTAATGCTTCCGCCAGTTCCTGGCCTTTTGTTTTCTTTGACATGGTTTCCTCCATTTGTTTTTCCTCATCTGAATCTTTATATTGTAATATTTGAATAACGGTTTTTCCCCTTGCCGCTGTGTCAGCCAAACAGCTCCCTGCTGTCCAGCACCACGGTAAATGGCCCGTCATTTAAAAGCGAAACCTTCATATCCGCTCCGAAGCTTCCGTGCTGCACCACCGGAACCCGTTCTTCAAAGCCCTTTACCATGTACTCGTAAAGAGCATTGGCCATGTCCGGCTGGCCCGCATTCGTAAAGCTTGGACGATTCCCCTTACGGCAGTCCGCGTAAAGAGTGAACTGGCTGATTACCAGCACCTCGCCGCCCACATCCGCCAGGGAAAGATTGGTTTTTCCATTCTCATCCTCAAATATACGCAGCTTGCAGATTTTATCCATCATCCGGTCCGCAATCTGCTCATTGTCCTCATTGGAAACGCCCACCAGAAGGAGAAACCCCTTCCCGATGCGCCCGATTTCCTGTCCGTCTACTGCCACGGCAGCTTCCCGGACTCTCTGCAGCACTACCTTCATAATCTTACTGTGTCCAATCTGTTTGAAATATTTTGGTAATCGTTTCGCAGCTCCGTGCTTTACAATTACGATACGGAGCAGCCCTAAGCCTGCTCCGCCTCCTGCTTCCTGCGCTCGGCTTCCCGTTTCTCCGTAATCGCAAGAATCGCTTCATTTAAAGAATACATCTTATTATCCAGCATGTCTACCATATCCGCACAGGATTTTAAATCCCGCCAAAGCTCCTCCGGGGCATCCCCCTCGAACTTATAAGCAATCTTGTGCTCCAGGCTGGCCCAGAAATCCATGGCAACGGACCGAATCTGAACCTCCACCCTCACATCCTTTTTCATATCGCTTAAATAAATCGGAACGGACACCACCATATGATAGCTTTTATATCCGTTGGGCTTCGGGTGCTTAATAAAATCCTTCACATACAGAACCGTGATATCCTCCTGACGGCTGATCATATCCGCAATCTGGTATATGTCCGATGTATAGGAGCAGATAATCCGCACCCCCGCGATATCGCTGAGTCTGGAATTCATGTTTTCAATGGTTACTTCATATCCGTCCAGCTTCAGCTTCCGGACGATGCTGTCCGCAGTCTTCAATCTGGACTTGATATGCTCAATGGGATTATAGCGGTACCGGTGGGTGAATTCCTCATTCATCAGCTCTGCCTTCAGAACCATCTTCTTTAAGGCCGCTTCGTACAGAAACATAGTCTCCTCCCACTGGTCCGCCTGCTCCTGACCTTTCAGGATGTTTTTCAATCTTTACTCTCTCCTAACTAGTCCAATCTGTGCGGTCCGGCTGCCCGTGCGCTTTACAGCTTCAGTCCCTTTAACAATGCGCCCAGCCCGGTCATCGCCTCGCCGCTTTCCTTATAATCAAATACCTCTTCCGGCTCCTCCGCCGCTTCAATCGCCTTCATGGACAGGCTGATCTTGCCGTTGTCCGTGGAAAGAATTTTCACATTCACGGTCTGGCCCTCCTTTAAGACCACGCCCGGATGCTTGATTCTCTGATTGCTGATCTGGGAAATGTGAAGAAGTCCGGTCAGTCCGTTCTCCAGCGTCACGAATGCGCCGTAATCCTTCAGCGTCTCCACGGTGCCTTCCACAACTGCGCCAACCTGACACTTCGCTACCTTCTTTTTGTTCTCCGCTGCCAGCTTCTCTCTTGCCACCTCTTTGCCGGACAGCACCAGGCGCTTCTCCTCCTCGTCCGCCGTGATTACGGTAACCTCGATGGTCTTTCCGTTCCACTCCTCTAAGTTCTCCACATACTCTGCGGCCAGCTTGGATGCCGGGATAAATGCGCGGATGCCCTCCAGATAAGCTACGGCTCCACTCTTTACGATTTCCGCAATCTTTACCTTTACGACCGTCCGGTCCTCCATCATCTGACGAAGCTTATCCCATGCAAGGATATCGTTTGCTTCCTTCTTTGACAGCACGATATTGCCCTGGCCGTCATCAGTCTTTACCACCGTAGCGGTAATCTCATCTCCCGGATGAATCTCTTCCTTCATCTGGAACTCCGGGTCATTGGACAAATCTTCCCTGGAAATGATTCCTTCCGCATAGTATTTTAAATCCAGAACCACCCGGTCATCCTCCACGCTGATTACCGTTCCGGTGAGAATATCCCCTTCCCTTACTCGTTTAAAAGAAGCCTCCAGCTCTGCCTCGTAATCCGCCATGGTTTCCACCGGCTCCGCCGCTGTCTCCACTGCCTCTGCGGCCGCTTCTGCATGGACCTCTTTGTTCTGTTCGTTGTTCATCATCAAACACCTTCCTTTCTGCTGGTTATTATCATACCATAAATGAGGAGAAAACGAAAGTACAATAAAACAGACGAAACTGCAGACCGTCAAAGTCCGCTGTTCCGTCCGTTTTCCTGCTTCCTGCCATTAAGCTTCGGCCGGAAGCGTCTTCTTTAAATAAGTATTCCACAAAATCTGCAGAACCAGCACCAGTGCAAAGACACCGGATCCGGTAATAAAGGAATTTACCGGTATCCGGGTATCCCCGCCCCACATTCCGGTAATCCAGTTTAAGATAATCGGGCTCAGGATGATTCCCATGAAATTGCAGCTCATCGCCATGGAAAAAGTAGGTCCATACTGCTTCTGGCTGCAGATGCGTCCGATATAATACCCCGGACTGGCTGTATTGATTCCAAAATAAATCCCCGCCAGCGCGGTTCCGAGATAAACAATCCCCATACTTCCTGCATTAATGATAATCAGTGTTGCGGCCAGCCCGAACACCGCCGCCACTGTGCTGATGTAGAGTCTGCTGACCCGGATAATCTGCGGAAATACCAGACCAATCAACGCACTGATTACCGTAATCATCGTCATCCCGATTCCTACCGTAGTTGCACTGCCCAGTCCCTTAGCTTCTACCAGGAAGGACAGATTCAGCGGAAATGCCGTATATCCGATTCCCATTAAGACCACCAGAGCACACTGTATCCATCCCTTTACCGGAATCTTTGCGCTGTCCTTCTTTTCCTCTGCTTCCGCCGCCTTCTCTTTCTTTCCTTCCTTTGCCAGGAACATCTGTGCAATGACCATGACCGGAAGGGCTGCAAAATAGAGGAAATATACATGCGTCCAGCCGCTTTCGCAGATTGGACCTGCCAGAACCAGGAACAACGCAGAACCACCGGTAATAAAGGTAGTGTTCAGTCCCAGCATCCGTTCCCGTTCCGGCCCCTCATAATTTTCCAGTATCAGCGCTCCCAGAAGCGGCATCAGAAAACCCTGCCCGGCGCCGGTGATAAAACCACATACATCCAGGAACCAGATGGAGCCGTGATACACCAGCGGAAGAAGTCCGCCCAGGAAAATTGCTCCCAGCCCCATCAAAATCATGGGCTTCCGGTTAAAATGTGCGGTAAATACACTCATAAGAAACGAAATTACAAATGCGCCGATCATTCCCGACTGCATCACATACTGTATCGCCACATTTGAGGCGGACGGAAACGCCTTTGATATATCCGCCAGCATCACGGATGCAATGGTATTGATCTGACAAACCAGAGCAATCGAAAGAATGGCGAATGTAAGCGTCCTTTTTCTTGTCATTTTATATGACTCCTTTCCTGCATTGTACAGGGGTTACTCCTGTAAATGCCTTAAACATCTTTGAAAACTGCCGGTAATCGTCATACCCCACCGCAATTGCCACCGCAGAAACCGATGCATCGGTATTCAAAAGCAGTTTTTTGGCCTGCGTCATGCGGTACATCGTCAGATACCGTTTGAGGCTTGTCCCGGTCTCCTTTTTAAAACACTGGTTCAGGTAAGAAGGACTGACATTCAGGTCCCTGGCAATCTCGCTTACGGACAGCATCTTCGCATAATTCTCCTCCACATGCTGAAGAGCCTGACGAACGACCAGATTTCCGATATTATGGGTTTTCACCTGCTGGCTGGCCAGCATGCTGATGCATTCCAGAACACGGCCGCAGCTTTCTTCTATGGTTCCCATCTGACTGGTGAGAATCAGCCATGGACTGTCAATGCTCTCCATTAAAAGCTTCACCGACAGTTCCTTCTGCAGGGACTCCAGAATCGATTCGCTGACCATGTAATACAGGGCGTAGCTCATGCTGGGCTTCACAATCCGAAGGTACATATGGCGAATCAGTTCTCTCAGTTCCTCATTTCCGATATCAAAGCTGAGGTAATGCTGTATATTCTCCAGCCGTGTCTCTATCTCCTCCCGGCTGAACCATTTTCTGTGATTCTTTATGTATTCTTCCGAAAGCGCTACTGCTTCCCGGCAGAAAAAACGGTATGCGCAGGTTTTCTTAAATTCCTGATGACCGCTGTAGATTTCCTCCGGTCCGTGAAGCAGCCGGCTGATAAAGCACTGGGAAGAAACCGTCCCGGCCACCCGTGCCAGTTGTCCGGAAAGATGCTCCGCTTCCATTTTCCGCATACGGAGGCTCACCGGCTCCGCTGCATTCACGATAATATAAGCGAAGGAAATATCGGAAAATACAATCTCGCCGCCCATATTTTCCTTAAGCACCTCCATAAAATCCTCCAGACGCAGTGCGTGGAGAAAATAATGGACGGACTTATTCACCGAATAATCCACCAGGGCAGACTTATTCAGTTCCCACATGAACAGATAGAAATTATCCCCGTTGATATCCAGCTCATACTTCTCCCTGGACTCCAGAAATTCTTCTCCGGTGACTCCGTAAAGCATCGTCTTGGTAATTTCCCTGCGCCGCTGATTTTTGAATGCGTCCGGAAAGCGCAGATTCCAGCTTTCCTCCGGAAATACCAGCTTTCTGACCTGCGCCTCCCCCGCCGCTTCACAAAAAAAGCTTTCCAGTTCATTTTCCTTTGACCACGTTTTGGCATAGAAGAAGCTCCCGTCTTCCTGCCTCTCAAACACCAGCACCTGCCGGACCGGAGAAGCTTCATAAAGCTTTACCAGGTAATCCTGGACAGCGGAAGCCGGATTCCCGGCCATCAGAACTGCAGCCTCCGGCTCAAACCGGCAGACTTCTTCCTCCGCCGGTTCCATTTCCGAAAACAGCACACAATGCCCGTATTTTTCGCCAGCCTTTTTAAAAGCGGCTTCCATCCGCCTGTCACCCACTGCCAGTATTCTCATATCCCGATTCAACCTCTTCTTTTCTATCTCCGGCGGCAGCCCCATGCTGCTCTTCTTTTTTATTTGGCAGCAGCCTCATGCCGCCAAACAGAAAGGCTGAAACAGCGCAAGGGAATCCCCTGCTGTTCCAGCCCCCTTCTTCCTGTTATTTTACAAGGCGGCCATGAACATAGCAGTCATGCTTGGCAAGAATCGCCGCTGCCTCCTTTGCTCCTTTTTCCGCATCCTCTGCATAAATCGAGTACAGCTCTTCGATTGCGCGGAGTGCAAAACCTTCGCAGTTGTAATCAAAGAGAACGGCTCCATCACGGGCAAGAATCTCTCCGGAAAGATGGCTTGGAATATGAAGAATATCCCGCTCCTTCGCAGTAAATTTCTCCATGCCGTCAATTCTTACCTCTACCGTACCCTCCTGCACGATAAATAATCCATAGAATGGATTCTCTGCTCCCCAGCTAATCTCAAATCCCGGTTCCATGCAGAGCTGCCAGATTTCTTTATGTCCCTTGGTTTCCCAGCGCGCTACCTTCTGGCGCAGCTCGCAGCCCTCGAATTTATAGGTGCACAGACCGCTGTTATACGGACGAATCTGATAAATCTCTTCCTTCGGTACTTCTACAGTCACCGGCGTAAAGGTATAATAATTACTATCTCCGCTGTGTCCGTCCTTGGCCATATCAAATTGTTCTCTATTATATTCTTTATAACGCAGATTGGCAATACAGTCCTCGCCCATCTGAGTCTCCTGGAACAGCTCCCTCCATATCGTTCCTGCATCAATCCATGTAAACTTATGGGGTGTATACGGCGCAAGATGAATGATATCTCCCTTGTGGCAGACTGCCTTTTTTCCGCAGATCTCCGTCAATACAGAGCCGCCGTCCACCAGAAATGTCTCCACGCCGCGGGTATGCTCGTGATAACACATCTCATGGTCCGGGTCCACATAAACCGTATCCAGCATTTCATTATGCTGATAAGGTCCGTAAGGCTCGATAAAGTACTTGGAATAGGTTTTCTTGCCCCCGTAGTATTCATCAAAATCCATCAGATAATTCTTTTCCGGGTCAATATGGATATCGTGCAGTGAATATTTGCTCATGGTATTCCCTCCTGTTGTTTTTCTTGCTTTGTGGTTTTTTTGAATCGCATTCTTTTTCCGGACGTCCTTTAAGATAGCTTTATTATATCTGTTTTTTCTTTCCCCGTGGTAGCTTTATTAATCGGAAATGTGTGTTTTTTGTCGTTGTTTTTTACACGGAATCTGATTTCTTCTGCAAGGAATATTGGACATTTCTTTTGGCAAGCCTTATACTGAGAGCAGAAACCGATTCCACGATTTCCCGCAGCCGCGCACAAACACGCCGGCCTGCCGAATCCTAACGCAAATTCACCTGGAGGAAAATAACCATGAACGACATCCTGGACCTGCACACCCACACCATCGCCAGCGGCCATGCCTACAGCACCCTGTATGAGATGGCCCGCTCCGCATCCGACAAGGGACTCCGCCTTTACGGCTGCTCCGACCACGGACCGAATATGCCGGGCGGCCCCCATTATTTTCATTTTATTAATTTTAAGGTAGTTCCCAGAGAACTCTTCGGCGTAAACGTCTTAATGGGCGCGGAGTTAAACATTCTGGATTACAAGGGCAGCGTTGACTTAAAGCCCAACGTGCTGAAGCTTCTCGATTACGGTATCGCAAGCCTGCACATCCCCTGCATCCAGCCGGGGAGTACGGAGGAAAATACCAGCGCTCTTCTTGGCGTAATGGAAAATCCCCACATCCAGATTATCGGCCATCCGGACGACAGCCGTTACCCCCTGGATTACCAGGCGCTGGTGGCTGCGGCAAAAAAGCACCACAAGCTGCTGGAGATCAACAGCTCTTCGCTCCATCCAAAAAGCCCCCGTCCCGG
>JAUNPZ010000015.1:0-16034 GCA_030536455.1 Lachnospiraceae bacterium
CATCGTGATGACGGTCCATCCGCTCTTTGAAGATTCTGTCTGCTTTTCCTGCCATCGCTTTCGTTTCCTTTCTCATCCTTTTCCTGATTGCTGCGTTCCCGTACCCGCACAATCACAAGTAAAAATCCCTGTCTTACAGCTCACAGATCACACATTCATAAGGGTGCAGGCAAAGGATTCCATCCTTCTCCCATCTTGTTTTTCCGTAATTGTCCAGAATCATCTGCTTCTCCCGCATCTGTAAAGCCGCATCCGCTCCATTCACCACGGCTGCGTCCAGGGAAAGCTTCTGCTCTTTTCCGCCGAAATTGCAGGCCACCAGAAGCCTCCGTCCGGCATCCTCCCGGAAATATGCAATCACATCTTCGGACTCCGCTCCGCCCTCCGGGCAGATGGGAACCAGTTCCCCGTAAACCAGGGTGTCTGCGTATTCGCTTTCTCTGCGGAGCGCAATCAGCTTCCGGTAAAAATGAAGCACCGACTCCGGCTCCTCCATCTCCTTTTCCACATTGATATTGAGATAATTCGGATTCACCTTCAGCCAGGTTTTCTCATTTTCCGAAAATCCTGCATTCCTTTTTCCGCTCCACTGCATCGGTATCCGTCCGTTATCCCGGCTTCTGCGGTAGAGCGCCTCCATAGCCTCTTCCCGGCTGATTCCGTGCTGAACGGCCCGGTGATACTGGTCAACAGAGGCCACATCATCGTAATCCGCCAGACTGTCCATGCGGATATTGGTCATGCCGATTTCCTGTCCCTGATAGATAAATGGCGTTCCCCGCAGACACAAAAACAGGGTTCCCAGCATAGACGCGCTGTAATAACCGATATCCTCTTCCGGGATATATTTATTTAACGACCTGGGCTGGTCATGATTTTCCAGATACGGAGCCGCCCATCCCACCTTTCTGGTGTCCAGCTGCGACCGGAACAGATTGTTTCGAAAATCCTTCACTGTCCAGCCGGTGGGCACATACCATTCTGCCGTCTCCGGCACATCGATGTCCGTATAGCTGAAATCAAATACCATACGGAAGAATCCATTTTCCCCGATGAAATCCTCCAGCCGCTCCGCCGGAACTCCGACCTCCGCCACCGTCATGCTGTTGTGCGGACGGAAGGTTTTCTCATCCAGCTCCCTTAAGAAATCCTCGATTCCCGGCTGATTCTGAATCCAGGCGCCTGCATAGGCCAGACCATCCTCCCCGTCCGGCTCGTAATAGCTTCTGGTCAGATTCTTCTTGATGTTTCCGATGGCATCGATGCGGAAGCCGCCAATCCCCTTATCCAGCCAGTAATTTACCATCCGGCTGATTTCCTCCCGCACTGCCTCGTTCTCCCAGTTCAAATCCGGCTGCTCCTTGGCAAATGCATGGAAATAATACAAATCTCCGCGTCCAACCGGCTCCCAGGCCGAACCGCCGAAATAGGAGCGCAGATTATCCGGCGCCTTCCCGTCCTTTCCCTTCCGGAAAATATAGTATTTTCCATAAGGTCCTTCCGGATCCTTTAATGCTTCCTGAAACCATGCATGCTGGTCGGAGGTATGATTCACCACCAGGTCCATCAGAATCTTCATGCCCCGTTTTTCTGCCTCCCGGATCAGTTCATCCAGGTCCTCGTCCGTACCGAAAGACGGGTCTACATGGTAATAATCCGCAATATCATATCCGTTATCCACCATCGGGGAACGGTAGATCGGACATATCCACAATACATTCACACCCAGCCACGTCAGATAATCCAGGCGGCTTAAGATACCCCGGATATCCCCAAAGCCGTTGCCGCTGCTGTCCTGAAAGCTTTTGGGATAAATCTGGTAAACCACAGCGCTTTTCCACCAGTCGGCCCGGTCTGCCGCTTCTTTTCTGCTCCGAGTCATCTCGTTTTTATTTTCCATTCTGTCTTCCATTCGTTTCTCCATTCCTTACACCTTATCCCTTCACCGCACCGGCTGAGATTCCTTCGATAATATTTTTCTGCAGGACCACAAATACCGCCAGAATCGGAAGCACGCAGATTAATACCGCCGGGAAAATCAGCTCCCACGGATTTCCGTACTGACCGGACAGACTCTTGGCATAGTACAGACTTAAGGTCAGGGTCTTGCTCTTGTTGTTTCCGATAATCAAAAATGGCAGCAGATAATCATTCCATATCCACATGGCATTGGTGATGATAACCGTGGATGTGATGGGCTTCACCAGCGGAAACACCACCTGGAAGAAAAGCTGGAAGATACTGGCTCCGTCCAGAACGGCAGCCTCCTCCAGAGATAAGGGAACACCTTTAAAAAATCCATGATACATGAACACGGTCATGCTCAGGCCGAAGCCTCCGTACATCAGGATTAAGCCGAAGGTGTTCTTCAGGCCCAGCCCCTCCATCAGACTGACCAGAGGGTACATCACCGACTGGAAGGGGATCAGCATCGCCGCGGTAAAAGCCAGAAATAACGCATTGCTGGCCTTGGTTTTATTCCGCACCATCATCCATGCGGTAATGGCGGAAACCAGCACGATCAGCGCAACGGCAGCCACCGTAATCACGACGGTATTAAATACCGACTGGACCAGATGAATCTGCGCGGCCGCATTGGCCAGGTAGGAGAAATTCCAGGCAGCAGGAAGCGCCATAGGGGAAGCTACGATTTCCTGCTGGCTCTTAAAGGAATTCACCATTAAGAAATAAATTGGGAACAACGTATAGACTGCGGCCGCGGTCAGAACCGTATATAACGCCGCCTGAATCAGCTTTCTTTTCGTACTGTAGGATTTCATCACGCTTCAATCTCCCTTCTCTTGGTAATCATGACCTGGGTAATGGATATCACGGCTATGATCAGGAAGAAGATAACCGCCTGTGCCTGCGCCATACCGTAGTTCGGAGGCGTATTCTCTCTGGTGGAAAGAAGAATCTGCAGGGAGAGCATCCTGGTTCCAAAGTTTCCTTCGGTCAGCGCCAGGTTTTCATCCAGCATCTTAAAGCTGCCGGAGAGGGTCAGGAAGAATACCACCGTAAAGGCCGGCATCAGCATCGGCACCGTGATGTTCTTAAACTTCTGCCAGGAGGTCGCGCCGTCGATGGAGGCCGCCTCGTAAAGGTCCTCTGAGATTCCATTTAAACCATTTAAGTAAATCAGCATCATGTAGCCGGCTGTCTGCCAGGTGGACATCAGCGCCATGGCGATGACCGCCTTCTTCGGGTCCTGCAGCATATTGCACAGGAACGGAATCTGCACCGCCGATTCCCCGCCAAAAAGGATCAGAGAAAATACATTCTGGAAAATAAAGCTCCATACAAAGCCCATAGCAAGGCCGCCCAGAAGATTCGGGAAAAAGTAAATGGTCCGGAAGATTCCTTTTCCCTTTCCGATTTTCTTTACCATCATGGCCATGCAGAGACTGGTTATATTCTTAAAGATCACCGCTATCAGCGTGAATTTCAGGGTATAGCCCAGGGCCGACAGAAACTTGGCTGAGCGGAATACCTTGATGTAATTTTTAAAGCCGACCAGGGCGCCCCACCAGTGCTCCGAACCCTTAAAGTAGGAACCTCTCCAGGCGGTAAAGGAATAGGTCAATCCCATCAAAAACGGGAGAAGAACGACCAGGGTAAACAGAATCACTGCCGGAATCACCAGCACCTTAAACCATTTTCTATAATAATGCTCCATTATTTTTCTCCTTTCCCACTGCTTCTACCATTCTTCCATGCCGGATTTCCAGTATTCCACGCACTCCCCGGCAATCTCCTCCAGCCGCGCTCCATCCCAGGTTTCCGGCTGGATAAACAGCTCTTCCATCAGATATCTGCCGTACATCTCCGTTCCCCACGCAGACGGAGCTGCGTCAAATGGATTGGAGAGAATGTTTCCTGCCGCCTTAAAACGCACCAGGGCGTTGGAAAGGGAGTTGTCCAGAACGGTTCCTTCCTCTGCCTGGAAGGGTACAAAGGCGAACTGGTTGACGATATAATCCATACCGGTCTCCGAGGTATTCAGCCACAGAAGGAATGCCTCTGCCTCCTCCTGCTCCTTTTCTGTACACTTGGAATTCACCACATAGTACTGGGACACGAATTCCGGAATGGAACGGTTCATCTGCTCCACCGTCAGCCCCTCCACCTGAATGTCCGCATCCGTCAGATTCAGCTTCATGGGAAGCATGGTCAGATTCTCTGCCTTTTCCGGAGAAATCTTTTCCACATTTCCGTAAATCCAGTTTCCGTTTTTGATAAATACTGCTTTTCCCTGTGCGAAATTCTGAACCGCCTGGTCATAGCCGGTTACTGTTGAATTGATAAAACGCGGTCCCCGCTCCACCGGGCCATCTGCACCGGCAGCGAATCTGGTTAAAAACTCCAGCTCCTCCAGCGATTTCCTTACCGGCTCCTTTAAAAGCTCTGCCTGCTCCGGCTCCGCACCCTTTACCTCATACACATCCGAATAAACCGCGCAGATGGGATAATTGCCGAAATGGTTTCCATAAGTCCATTTTTCTGCTCCGGCAATGGAAAATACGCCATTTAATGAGGCCGTAAGCGCTCCTTTTTCCGTCTGGGTCTGGTAGGTGTTCCCATTTAACCGGAAGCTTTCGCCGCCTTCTCCTTTGATATATGCATCCATGGCCTGAATCATCGCCTGGAATTCTTCATAGCTGGCTTCGCAGTAATCAGACTCAAATGTCTTCGTATCCGCCAGCCCAAGCATCTCGGCAATCACACGGGTATCTGCAATCACACCGTAGCCTTCCATGTTATACGGGATGCCGAAATTTCCTTCTCCATCAAACTGAAGCCGCATCGGCTCCGGAATGCTCTCATACAGTGCCTTAAGCTCCGGGTTTCGGATGTCCTCCTCCCCCAGCGCATAGCCAGCCGACTTCCACTCCTCAAACTGAACCGCATTGGCCGCAAAGATAGTCGGATATGCCTTTGATTTCAGCTCGGAACGCAGGGTTTCCTGGCTTTCAGTGGTTCCCACCGTAAAGGTTTTTACCCGCTTTCCAGTCTCCGCCTCATAGCTGGCTGCCGCCTGCTCCAGCGCTTCCGCAATTTCCGATTTCGCGTTGAAGAAGTACACATCATAGTCCTTCTCCTTCTGGCTGCACCCGGCAAGACCTGCCAGCACCATAAGGCCTGCCCCGATTCCTGCTGCAGTCCGAAGCACCCGGCTCTTCCGCTTCCTTTCTGGTCTCCTCATACTTGTTTCCTCCATTTTCGTATTTTCCCTTTCCGTTTTGGATTTTGAAACATGTTTCATGTCATGCATTTTTTTAGGCCAATGCTATGGCCTTTCATGGAACTCGCTGTTGAAACATGTTTCATTGCGTAATTTCATTATAGCATGATTTTTTTATCCGTCAATGCCTTTTTATGCATTTTAGGAAAAACATCCCCGGCTTCTTCCCGGTTTCTGCCAGAGGACAAAAAAGAAAGTCAGGCCGCTCAGCTTGACTCTCCTTTCCGAAGCTCCACCGGAAGACGCACATAGCGCTGCTTTAACGGCCGTTTCTCTGTCAGCTCTGTCATCATCTCCACCACGCACTCCGCAATTGCTTCGATTGGCTGAATGATTGTGGTCATAGGGATGGGATTGAAATTAGAAATATAGGTGCCATCGTATCCGACCACGCAGAAGCCCTCCGGCACCTTTTTCCCCAGTTCCAGCGCCGCGCTTAAAAATGCGCTGGCCGGCATATCGGCCGCCATCACTCCGTCAATCTCCGGATAAGACTGGAGAATCAGCTTCGCCAGCTTCCGGTATTCCTGAAAATCAAAGGAATTCCACTTGATTTCCACCTTCCGGCAGAAAATCTGATGGCGGTTCAGGATATTTTCCAGTTCAATATGGCTTTCGTAGGAAATAATTTCATCGGCCGGTCCTTCACTGCACAGATGAATCACATACCGGCACCGATTCCGCATAAATTCCTCCGCAGCCAGCCTTCCTCCCATCCGATGGTCCGAAACCACCAGCGGGATCTCCGGAGCCACATAGCGGTCCAGCATGATCAACGGCTTCTGGAATGCCTCATAAACCTCTGCATCCAGGTTATTCACCGCCAGAATCACTCCATCCACCAGATTCGAGCGGAAAAAATTCAGATACTCCTGCTCCCGCTCCACATCATCCCCGGTGCTGCACAGCATCAGCTTCCAGCCCCTCTCATATAAGCGCCGCTCGATGCAGTCTGCCAGGGATGAGAAAAACGGATGCTTGATGCTTGGCACCAGCATGGCGATAATTCCCGCCTTCTGGCGGAACATCCCTCTCGCCAGCTCATTCGGAACGTAATCCAGCTCCTTCATCGCCTGTTCAATCCGCATTCTGGTTTCCGGCGCCACAGACGCAGTTCCATTCAACACACGGGACACCGTACAGGCCGCCACACCGGCCCGCTTTGCCACCTCTCTGATACTTGCCATATCTCCGTTTTACACCTTTCCCGCTAAATAAACATCCACCGCCGCCGGCCCATACACCGTCATCTGGCAGGCCGCGTCCGTAAATGGAGTCCACTGATGGTCCTTTAACATCTCATCATCGGTCCGGTTCAGATACCGGTTCTGCAGCTTCCCCCAGCCATAGCCATTCCCGCCGTTCCCCTCCACAACCGGGTCATCGGAGGTCACATCCACATGATACCAGTGTCCGTCCAGCTTCACCATATTCCAGTCATGCATCCCGCCGCCGTAGACGCCGTAGATGAATTTCGTCTCCAGCCCGCAGGCATCCGCCAGCCAGCAGAAAGCTTCCGCATAGCCTTCGCATACCGCCTCTCCCTTGACCAGAGCGCCGTATGCATTATGGTCCTCCTTGGTATCCGTTCCGGCCAGATACCGGTCATAGGGATAGGTCACGGTCGCCGTCAGATACTGGACAATCTGCATCTCCTTTTCAAAATCCGTCATCCCCTCCCGGATGCAGTGGTCCAGAAACGGGTTCACCACGCCCCGAATGGCCCAATACTGCTCGGCCGTGTAGGGAAATAACGCGCCTCTTCCATTATTCCAGCTGACATAAAACGTCCCCGTCTCCGTTCCCCTCTGATGGACCGAATTGGGATAGCAGATGGTTTCCTTTACCGGCTGCCATACCTGGTCGATGGAGCTGTAAAATACGGAATCCACCGGAATTCCCTGGTTGGGTCCCGGAATCGGATTCCCGTTCTCATCGGCCTCTGCGGACCAGCAGACCCTCACCTTCCCGGCCGCTGCCGCTTCCATCGCTCCGGCCTCCAGCTGCTTCTTCTGCTCCGGACCAAGCTCCGACTCCGCCCGGCTGTCCCAGGCTCCGGCCTGAGCCTGCGCCCAGGGAATCCAGTCACCCGGCAGGAGCGGGAGAGAGAAAGAAAAAGCGGCACATGCCGCGGCAGCTATTATCGTTCGTTTCCAGTTTTTCATCGGTTCCTCCATATCAGGGGATTCGTACACGGAATTATACTTTACACATCCCTCGTTCTTTCTATCCATTGTAGCAAAATACCGCTGGACCGTAAAGCCCTCTGCGAAATCGTAAGAAATTTGAAGGTTTTCTTAATTTATCGAAAAACGATAAATTTTTATTGATTTTCATGATTACCTGTGCTACTCTATCCCCAGATACTTTCGCTGGCGGCCTCATGGCTGCACCTGACCCAAATGACGGCCCGCCAAATTTATCTCATCAAGGAGGACATTCTTATGCGCTGGTCCAATCAGCAATCCATCTTTCTGACCAAACTCTGTATCCTGTTCTTCATCGCCGGTTACCTGGCGGTGCTGCTCACCTGCCCGATGATGATGGATGTTTTCGTCCGTCTCAGCGTTTCCGCCGCCGGAAAGAGCAAGTGGCTTTTTTCTGCAACGGTCTACGCCTGCGCGGTTCCGGTGGGCATCCTGCTTTTGAATCTGTGGCAGCTGGTTGCCGATATCGGGCTGGAGGAAATCTTCACAGCCTCCAATATCCGGCGGCTCCGCCTGATTTCCTGGATGTGCTTTGCCTCCGGCGCTCTGTGCCTGGTCTCCATGATTTATTATGTATTCTGGGGCATCATCGGCGCCTGCCTGGCCTTTATGGGCCTGCTGATCCGGGTGATTAAGAATACCTTTGAGCGGGCGAAGGAGCTCAAGGAGGAAGTGGACTATACCATCTGATTCATGGAAGGAGGGCAACTCATGCCAATTCTAGTAAATCTGGACGTGATGATGGCAAAGCGCAAGATTTCTGCCGGTGAACTGGCCGGGCGGATCGGAATTACGCCTGCCAATCTGTCCATTCTGAAAAATAACAAAGCGAAAGCCGTCCGTTTCTCTACCCTGGAGGAAATCTGCCGGGTGCTGGACTGCCAGCCCGGAGATATCCTCCAGTATATACCGGATACACCGGAGAAAGCAGATTCGGAACCGGCCCAAAAATGAAAAACCTGAAAAGGAGGTTATCTGCATGACTGAATCAAAACCAATGACTGCGGCTGACCCGGCTGGCGATGCCGCCAAAGAAGCCATTTCACAAAAACCCGGCTTAAACCCGAAGCAGCTTCACTTAAAAGCTCATTTTAACCGCTACGGCTCCTTTTCCCTGGCGTTTGGCATCCTCGGCGCGTTCTGCTTCTATCGAAATCCAAATGCCGTCACCTATCCCCTGTTTGTCGCGGCGGCCTACCTGGCGGCTTACCGCCTTCTTCCGTCCCTGGGATTTCCGGTGAAAAAGGATTCCGCCTTTCTGGCCGCCGGGGCGATGGTGCTTGCCGTCAATAGCTGCTTTACCGCCAGTCCCATCCTGCACCTGATGAATCATGGAGCCCAGCTTCTCCTTGGCGCCATCTTTCTCCTGCATCAATGCTTCGACGACCGCCGCTGGAGCATCGGCCGGTATCTGCGCTCCATCACCGGACTTTTCTGGCAGACGTTTCTGGCCCTTCCTCTGCCCTTTTCTCATCTGGCCGCTTTCGTCAAAAGCCTGAAAACTGACCGGAGCCGGAATGCGGCGATGCTTCTGGCCGGCTTCGCCGCCGGGATTCCCGCCGTCCTCTATCTGGCCTGGATGCTGGCCGATGCGGACGCCGTATTTTCCTCTATGCTGCTGGCCCTGTTTACGAATGTCCTGAATCCCGGCACGCTGTTTTGCATCGTCTGGATGATTCTGGCCTTCGCCCTTGGAAGCTACTGCCTGCTGGGAGCGGCCTGCTCCGAAAAATCCGCCGGAAATGACCGGGAGCGGACGAAGCTTGGAGCGCTGCCCGCCATCAGCTTTATGGCCATGATCGGACTTCTTTATCTGTTCTTCTGCGGCATCCAGGTGGTTTATCTGTTTGCCGGAAAAGGAACGCTTCCCGGAGGGATGACCTATGCCCAGTACGCCAGACAGGGATTTTTCCAGCTTCTTACGGTGGCGGTCTTAAATCTGGCGCTGGTGTTAAACTGCCTGAAATATTTCCAAAAGCATCCGGCGCTGACAGCGCTTCTCACCATAATCAGCCTCTGCACCTATGTAATGATTGCTTCCGCCGCTTACCGGATGATTCTCTATGTGTCCGCCTATGCGCTGACCTTCCTGCGGCTGTTCGTGCTCTGGTTCCTGGGGCTTTTGGCCGTTCTGATGTTTGGCGTGCTGGCCGTGATTTTCCGGGAGCATTTTCCGCTTTTTAAATGGTGCCTGGTGTCCGTCACCATTGCCTGGTGCGCCTTTGTCTGGTGCTGTCCGGATTATCAGATTGCCCGTTACAACATCAGCCGGGAGAACGGGGTAATCAATGAAGAGAACCTGGAATACCTGGCCGGACACCTGTCGGCCGATGCCGCCCCCGCCATCGCAGACGCGGCCCTTGACCTGGGGCCTTCCGCTCCGGTTGTCTACCTGCCTCACGCAGGCGGCTATTCTGCCCCGCTGAAAGGAAAGGCACAGATTATCAGCAGCCTGCGGGGCGCATCCCGCCATTACCGGCCTGAAAAAACAAGCTACTCCAAGCAGATGGTGCAGATTCGGGAGGCATTTACCGGACACCGGACCGGGCTGCGAAGCTATAACGCTTCACAGGCCAGAGCGAAGAAGCTGGTGATTCGGTTTTTGCCGTAAAAAATAAACGCTGGAAACCTTTCATATTTGAAAATTTCCAGCGTTTTTCCGCACTTTCGCCATTAAATTCCGGGGTAAATTTGTAGATTCTCTGCATATTTATGATTTTATGCTTCCTTTTTCTCTGCCAGCGCTTTTATTTCTTCCAGCGACAGCTCTGTACAACTGGCAATTTCCTCATAAGATAACTTTCCCAGCGAAAGCATATTGAACGCCGTTTTCTTCCTTGCCGCAAAATCAGCCTCATTCCGCATATCTTCCATTGCCTTACACATAGCAGCCACTCCTTTCTCATCTTCCTTGAAATATCTTACACGTTCTGCCAATGTTCTATACTTCATATTCTTTGCATCCGTACACGAAAAGTCATGCATCAGATTCCCTATGGGTGACTCATCCCGGTATGCGCCGTTCACATATAAAATGTGCGCCTCGTCATCAAAGTTCTCACCGGTTTCTTTAATCACCCGGTCAATATGATAAATCGGCTGTCCCTTTCCCAGCACATCACGTTCTGTAATAAAGATCACATAAGTCTCCACCAGATTCTCCAGTTTCTCTCCCGGCTCAGTTACATTCGCATCAATCAAACTGCTGTGATACCGTGCCCGCTTTGCTCCTGCTCCGCGATCTGCTCTCTGAATCTCCACATTGTATCTTTTTCCTGCATAATCCGTGGCATAGATATCAAAAATAATGGATCTTCCCTGCAGGTTCTTGATCTGATGCTGGATTGCCACCTTTTCCACCTTCAAATCATCCCGGTCAAGCACAATCCGCAGTACCAACTCCGTGCACTCAATATTTTCTTCAAAACACTTTGACATAAAATCATCATCCATCAGGCGCAATCCCCGAAGACGCTGCAGATCTTCTTGCCTAAATCTTTCTTTCCAATCCTTACTCATATCTGCTGCTCCTTTCCCTGCCTGTTTTTCCCGGAATCATCTGCTGCTCCCATCTAAATTTTAACACAGGCATACTTTTGTTGCAAGATTCATCCCGATTCGTTTTACGTTTTTAACTTAGAAAAAGCCCGGCAAGAATTTCATCACACCAGGCTATCCCTTTCATTCACTTTCGCGATATTCCAAAAGCTTTCCCCGCTCCCAGTATATTCGTATCTCCCTATCTCCCATCCTCACTCAGCATATTCCCATACTTCCCAAGGAACGCCCTGGTCCGCTCGTTTCCCGACGCAAAGACCTGCTCCGGCGTGCCCTCCTCCACGATGACGCCGTCCGCCATAAAAATCACCTTATGGGAAATGTCCCTGGCAAATGCCATCTCATGGGTTACGATTACCATGGCGATATCCAAGTCCGCCAGAGATTTGATGACCTTCAGTACCTCTCCGGTCAGCTCCGGGTCCAGCGCGGAGGTGGGCTCATCGAAAAACAGGATCTTCGGATTCAGCGCCAATGCTCTGGCAATGGCCACCCGCTGGCACTGACCGCCGGAAAGCTGGCAGGGATAGGCATGTTCCTTTCCCTCTAAGCCCATCTTCCGAATCAGCTCCGCCGCCTCCTTATGGACCTCCTCCCTCTTCCGCTTCTGCACCCGAATCGGCGCATCGGTGATGTTCTTCCACACATCGAAATGGGGAAACAGGTTAAAATTCTGGAACACCAGGCCGTACTGGCGGCTGATTTCCTTCAGCTCCTGCTTCGGCGCATAAAGTACTGTTCCATCCGCCTTCGTGGAAGCAGCTGTTTTTTCCATGTAGCGGATCTCCCCGCTGTCAATGGTTTCCAGCATGGTCGCGCACCGGAGCATGGTGGATTTTCCGGAGCCGGACGGCCCGATAATGGATAAAATCTCACCCTCCTTTACCGTCAGGGAGATATCCTTTAAAACCTCCAGACTGCCGAAGGATTTTCTGATGTGGCTGCATTCTAAAACATTCATATTCTCTTCCATCTCCCGGATTATTGATAGTAGGAAAGCTTCTTTTCCATATATTCCATCACGCTGGCTACCAGCAGGTTAAATACATAGTAGAAAATGCCGGCCGCCACGAAGGGAACCATGCTGGTCTGGGACGAGGCCAGCGCCTTCGCCATGGAGAACATCTCCATCACACTGATGGTAAATGCCAGCGACGTGTCCTTCACCAGCGTAATCACCTCATTGGTGATGGAAGGCAGAATCCGCTTGATCACCTGAGGCAGAATAATCATAAAAAAGGTCTGGCGGCGGCTGTAGCCCAAAAGCCTGGCGGCCTCATACTGGCCCGCCGGCATGGACTGGATGCCGCTCCGGTAGATTTCCGCAAAATAGGCGGCATAATTAATCACAAATCCGATGAACACCGCCCACATCCGGTAACCGCGCCCGCACTTGATATGGAACAGATAATACGGCCCGAAATACACCACCATAAGCTGCAGCATCAGCGGCGTTCCTCTCATGATGGAAATGTAAATCTTTATTATCGTCTGAATCAACGGATTCTTCGACATCCTTCCGAATGCCACCACCAGCCCCAGTGGAAGGGAAAATACCAGTGTTACTATGAAAATCTGTGTACTTGTCACCATGCCGCCTGCAAGCTGGCTGATCATCTGCCCAATACTCATATCCTGCTCCTGCCTGTTTATCTGCTCATTTTATTTTCCAATGGTCGTTACGTCCGTGCCGAACCATTTTTCCGAAACCGTCTTTAACGTGCCGTCTGCGGCCATCTCCTCCAGAGTCTTCTGAACCTGGTCTCTTAAGGCTTCATTGCCCTTCTTAAAGCCGATGCCGTACTCCTCGGAAGCCAGTGTTTCCTCTAACATCACGAAATCCGCATCTCTCTGCTCAATCTGATATCCGGCTACGATCACATCCATGGCAATGGCATCCACCGCGCCCTGCTCCAGATCCATAAATGCGGTGTTATAATCGGCCACCGTCAGAAGCTGCCCGAAGGTGCCGGTCAGCTCTGCATCTTCCTTTAATGCGGCCTCGGCAGAGGAATCGGTCTGAACCTCCACAACCTTTCCTGCCAGGTCGGCCAGTGTGCTGATTCCGGCATCCGCCGCCACCACAAACACCTGGCTGTTGTCCATGTACGGCTCGCTCCAGGTGTAACCGTCCTCACGTCCGTTGATGGTAAAACCGTTCCAGATACAGTCGATGTTCCCGGATTCCAGCTCCATATCCTTGGCATCCCAGGCAATCGGCTGAGGAACAAATTCCAGTCCCAGGCGGTCTGCCACCTCCTTCGCCAGCTCCAGGTCAAAGCCGGTGTACTCGCCGTCATCGCCTACAAAGCCCATCGGCGGGAAATCCTGGTCAAAGCCCACCGTAAAGGTTTTCTTCTCACCGTCGGCCGGTGCGGCATCCTTCGCATCCGCAGCCCCATCCTTGGACTCCTCTGCCGCCGCTGTCGTTTCCTCCGCCTTCTCTGCTGCATCTGCCGCCTTTGTCTCTTCCTTCTCAGCCGCCTGCGCTGCCGTCGTCTCCGCCGCCTTCTCTCCGCTTCCTCCGCAGCCTGCCATCGATACTGCCATCATACCTGCTAATACTGCCGCTAATACCTGTCTTTTTTTCATCCTGTTCTCCTCCTCGACTTCCGTCCTGCAGGCATTTCCAATCCTTCCGCCTGCAATCGCAGGAAATCTCCTGCTCTTTTTTGATAACGTGTTACCATATTAGCATACGAAAGCGTTTTTGTAAAGGAGAAAATACCGTATTTACAGAAAAGTCCCATGGAACCAAACCCGAAAACCGGGAATCTTCCATGGGACTTATATACAGAATAATAAATTGCTTCTATTCCACAAACACCGGCGAAACAAACGCGCAGTGTCCGTTCTTCTGGAACACCTCAAGATGATAGAAATCGCAGTCCTGCTCCTTCTTCTCATCCTGCAATTCCATCTGGAACTTGTACTGGGTCTCCGGGACCGCCCGGTGCACCTTATAGGCATGGGAATGCCACGGCTTCATATGATGGGTATAGCCATATTCCAGCAGTTCCTCGATGGTGTGGGTTTCCTCCCGGCCGTTTACCGTAATGGTAATCCGGGTCTTTAGGCTGCCCTCCACTTCAAATACAACGTGGTCGGTCATTCCGTGGATGGTCGAGATGTTCTTTACGGTCTGGCACTGCCACTCGACTTCTCTTTCGCTGATTCGGTGAATGGAATTCTCAATCCGGTTGACATCATTCACATCGTAGTGGGCGCTTTCGGAGGGAGCCAGCACATTTCTCCCTACAAAGTAAGTATGGTAATCCGCCACCTGACCGTCCGCCACGGCAAAGCTGCCATTCCAGGTAAATAACTCCTCCGAAGAGCTCCATCCCATCTCCACACGGATTTTGTAGCGGCCTGTCTCATTGATTTCCTGGAACTGCTCGCCATTCAGCACATGCATCGGCTTTAAATTCTTATACAGCACGATTTTATCCAGCGGATATTCGGTTTCCACCTCATACCGGATGCTCCGGGAAGCCGTCCCCGCCTGGATTTCAGCCCCCATAGGCGCGTCATTGACCCAGAATCCGCAGGCAATCTTATCGCCGGTCACCGCATAGGTTCTTCTGGCTTTCATCGCCGCAAAGATACTTTCCCTGGTCTTGTCCTCTGCCAGGACCGCGGCCATGCAGTCCCCATAGGAGCCTGGGAAGCCGGCATGGTGGTCGGTGGAGCCGACGAACCCGAACTTATAGCCCCGGCGGAGGCCTTCGTATATGGTGTTATGGCTGTCTCTCGGCCCCATATCATGGTAATATGGGAACGGCGCCGTCTCACTCATGGCACAGCCGTGCTTGGAGCATACCTCCACCACCGGAGAAATGCGCGCATCGAACTCATCCCAGTTGATTCCCCGGTAATCCGGCGTGTAGCCGATGTGATGCGGAATCACAATCGCCTCCACGCCGCAGTCCTCCTCAAGTTTCCTTGGAGAATCGCGGTAAATTAATGGCAGCTTATCATCCGGAGATACGATGTGGTAATCCCCATAATGGCAGGAATGCATCTCGTAGCCCTGGAAGGTTACCAGTCCCTCCCCATTCGCTTCCGCAACGGTCTGACGAACCTCCTCCCAGTGGTCAAACAGCTTTTTAAAACCCACATGATGGAAATTCACCACAAATTCCGTCTCTTCATTCTTCTCGTAGATATCCGGCCACATGGCATGTCCGGTAATCATGCAGAAATCAAGCTGGGTTTTCGCCGCCTTCAAGGCCCCCTCCAGGCTTCCGAAGCCATAGGTGATTCCGCAGTGATTATGAATATCGCCCCATAATAACTTCATATCCGTCTCCCTTTTCCTTTTCATTCCATGTCCGCCGCCGGACAGGCGGCCTGCAGGCTTACCAGATAAACAGCTCCTTATCCGCCAGCTTCATCAAGCCTTCGATAAAGAAATAATCCCCGTACATGATCGGCAGGTTCACTTCATCACAGTGATAGGCCACGCTGCAGTTTTCCAGGAAATAGTCTTTTGAATCATCCCAGCAGCATCTTTCCTCTGCCAGAGTCTTTAACAGACGCATCGCCGCATGGAGATATACCTTCCGGTCCCTGCCCTCGCAGGCCTTTGCAATCTCAATCAGGCCGCAGGCGGTGCAGGCAGCAGCGATGGAATCCTCCCAGGTGCAGTCCTCTGGCTGGCGGAAGTCAATCGGTACCAGATTGGTTTCCGGGAGATTGGTGATGAAATAGTTTGCCACTCTCTTTGCCGCATCCAGATAGCGCTGCTCCTTCGTATGAATGTAGCTTAAGGTAAAGCCATATACCGCCCAGGCCTGGCCTCTGGTCCAGGAGGAGCCGTGGGCATAGCCCTGTCCGCCGTAGCTCTTTACACGCTCGCCGGTAAATGGGTCAAATTCCACGATGTGGCAGCAGGAGCCGTCGCCCCGGATAAATGCCTCGATGGCGGTATCGGCGTGTGCCGTTGCAATCTGGTAGAATCTTGGGTCCTTGGTTTCCTCGTATGCCCAGTACAGCAGAGGCAGGTTCATCATACAGTCGATGAT
>JAUNPZ010000015.1:16134-40926 GCA_030536455.1 Lachnospiraceae bacterium
CTTATCCGTCAGCTGATACATCTGCCACAGGATGCCGCCCCAGAAGCCGTTGGTCCACCAGCTGATCATGTCATCGCCGGAACGGTCGTCATAGATGCCATTTTCCGTCTTATAAGGAATCTTATGTCCGCAGCGAAGAACTGCTGTATCCATCTTTTCTGCCACACGCTCCAGCATCTCTTCCGCCCATTTCTTTTCTTCGGTTCCTAACATCAAAAAATCCTCCCTTTTCCGATTTTATTTTTGCTTTCTATTTTGTTTTTGCTTTTGCTTTTATTTCGCGTTTTTGCTGTATTATGATTCTGAACCGGTTTCCTTTTTACCGGTCCGCCTTCATCTGCGCCTCGGAAAGCTCCAGTCTGCTGCCATCGGACAGAATCACCGTGATGGTGTCCTCGGATATGCCGGTCCCGGCCTCCACGGCCGTGATTTCCGGCGCTGCCGCTGATGCCCCGCCTTCCTGCCTCTTCCCCGGCGCCAGCACCGTCACCATCCGGACAGAGCCTGCCTGTACCTCCGCCTGCACGCAGTTCACCGGCCGGTAGTCGCCCTGCCGCTGGCTAATGGATACAAAGCCCTGCCACTCCGGCTCCTCCTGGCCCTTTACCACCGTAAGCTTCCGGTTCCGGCCGGAGACGCATACCTGCAGCTCATCGAAACGCACACCGGAAGGAGAAATCACCGGATTCTCACTGTCCACATGCCAGAGTGCCTGATAGGTGTGCTCTTCCTCCGCCTCAAACCGGTCCACCACAAGGAAGAAGACCGGAAGATGATTCTCCGCTCCCACCGCCTCCGGCAGATTTTTCACAAAATACAGACAACGGTTATGGTTCACCCGCTTATCCACCTCCGGGCCGTAGCCCTCCCGGTAATTGCTTTCCCCATACTCAAAATGCGGCCCCATATTCCAGGCCAGATCTGCCTTCTGCCTGATTTCCTCCTCATTCCACTGGTAATCCCTCCGGCGGTTCTGGCTCATGCCGTCCACCATCGCCGTATTGTGAGCTCTGGTGGAGAGAACGTACCTGCGCATCGGAGAATCGTCATAAGCGTAATTTCCGCCCTCCGTCAGCAGCAGCTTTCCCTCTGCATAAAGCAGCACCGAAAGCTTGTCCTCATGCTGATGGGCACGGCCGAAGGGCGCTCCGTCAAACAGCGCCCAGACCGCGTCCGGCTCCCAGCCGCTTCGCATCACCAGAAAGCCGGAATACGGCATGGCGATGGAATGAAACTCCGGCTCATGCCCCTCTTTTCCGTCACCGGAAACCCAGAGAAATTCCGGCACATCCGGCAGCATCCGCCGCTTCCGCTCCAGAAGGTGCTTCACCGAAAACCAGTTTCCGTCATTTAGGCTGGGAACCCGCCCGTCCGGCATCATAAGCTTCACATCCGCCATCACCGCGTTCTCCAGCTTCTTAAGCATCCCCGCCGGGACCGGCACCGCAAAGGCCTGCGCCATCTCCATCACACGCTGATAATTGTTCACCACCACCTCATGGTAGATGGTGGAAAGCTCATACTGAAAACCGTCGGGATAAACCTGGCGGTCCAGCTCCTCCTCCAGTCTGGAGAACGCCGTCTCCAGCCATTTTCCGGACTCCTTAAGCTGCGGATACAGGATTCCAATCTGCGCCAGCCCGTTCATCTCCATCACCAGCCAGTTTCCCCTGGTGCAGTTTTTGTACAGCCGGTTTCCATGCTCCCACACGGAGATGTACCAGTCCGTCAGCACCTGGTCGGTAAATGCCTCCGTATCATAAAAGGTAAAGAGCACATACGGCCAGTTTGCTCCCATGCGGATGCCGCACTCGATGGTGCGCCAGCACGCCGTATCATAGCCGGACACCTCATCTCCCGGACAGACCGCCTGGTGATACCAGGACTCGAACAGCTCCGCCGTCCGCTCCGCATACCGCTTATCCCCATTTTCCCGGTAGGCATGGGCCAGCATCTTCCATTCCGGATGACGGCTTAGCTGCCAGGTCCACTCCTTGTAGCCGTTGTAGGTGGGATTGGCGAACCAGTCCACCTCCTTCTCCCTTCCGAAATCACAGGGAACTCCCACGGAAACCATCACATGGTCCTCCACAACCCGCTCGCAGGCCTGGGAAACCGTCTCCCCCTCCAGCTTGTACACGTTCTCCGGCTCCTCGTAGGGAACGGAGAAGAAACGCTCCGGCTCCAGCGTCCTTCTGATATAAGAAGCCAATTCCGCCTTCGCCTGCTCATAATCCTCTGCCTCCACGGCCTGCTTCACCCGCTCCAGGCCCTCATACTCCAGATTCAGGCCCTTCTGAAAAAACTCCGATTCCTTCATCCTCTCTGTCCTCCTGCCGTCCGGCCCCATTTGCCTCCAGCCGCCGGCGTTTTCCTCTCTCACAAAATCTCCAGAAGCTCCGCCACATTCCGGATTTCATAGTCAATCGCAATTCCCTCCTCCGGCGGATTTCCCTCCGGATTCACCCAGCAGGTACGGATTCCCGCCAGATTGCCCCCCAGGATATCGGAATGAAGGGAATCCCCCACAATCAGGGTACGCGGCCGGCACACCGGCTCCTGCCGCTCCGCCTCAATCCGGGCAAAGCAGTAATCAAAGTACTCCTTCCGGGGCTTCTGGCTTCCGGCCATCTCTGACACGAACACATCCTTCATAAACCGGTCCAGGCCGGACAAGGCCAGACGCTTATACTGAGTTTTGGAGGAGCCGTTGGTCACCACATAGCAGTCATACCGCCCGGACAGGATGCGGCAGGTCTCCAGCGCTCCGGGGATTAATATGGCCGACTCATCCAGCTGACTCCGGTAACGGGCCTCCGCCTCCTCTCCGTCCACCTCCCGGCCCAGCTCCCCGAAAAACAGCCGGAACCGCTCGGTAAGCAGCTTCTCCTTCGAAATCTCTCCCCGGTTAAAGGCCTGCCAGAACCGGTCATTCAGCTCATGGTAGCGGGAAAGCAGCTCCTCCGAGGGCGAAATCCCATAAGACAATAAAACCTGCGTGATTCCCATCCGCTCCGAGGCATTAAAGTCCAGAAGCGTTCCATCCACATCCAAAAGCAGAATCTCATATTTTCCTGTATGCTCCATACCGCGCCGATTCCCCCTTTAATTTAAGAAAAAGCTGAGCAATTCAAATAAATTTAAAATCACTCAGCTTTTTATTTTCAACTTATTACTCCTTAACTGCACCAATCATAACGCCCTTGGTAAAGTATTTCTGAATCAGAGGATAAATCATCAGAATCGGAACGGTTGCTACCATGATGGTTGCATAACGGATGGTTCTTCCGATTGCCTCGGTGTCACCGCCGCCTCCGGCCTGCATATTGGCTGTGGAGGATAACAGAATCTCACGCAGGATAACCTGTAACGGAAGTTTATCCCGGTCACGGATGATACTGGAAGCCCAGAACCATGCATTCCACTTCTCAACGCCGTAGTACAGAACCTGTACTGCAAGAGCTGCCTTGGAAAGAGGAAGCACGATACTGGTCAGAATCTTCATGTGGCTTGCGCCGTCGATCTGAGCCGCTTCAATCAGGCTTTCCGGAATACTCTCGAAGGAAGTTCTCAAGATGATCATGTTATAGGTGGTAATCATAAACGGAATGATAAGTCCCCATAAGGAGTTGGTTAAGTTGAAGGACTTTAAGTTTAAGTAGAACGGAATCATACCGCCGCTGAAGAACATGGTAAACATGATGAACAGCATCAGAGGCTTCTTCCACAGCAGATTCTTTCTGGAGAGCACATACGCACCCAGAGAGGTCATAATCAGACACAGGATTACGCCGACGATTAAGATAAACAGCACGTTACGGTAACCGGAGATGATGTTCGGGTTTGCAAATACTTTTTCATATGCGCTGGTGCTGAAGCCTAACGGCTTTAAGAGGCCGCCGGTATGCATCATCATCTTGTTCGGGTCGCTGAAGGAGGCAACCAGTACATACCACATCGGGTACAGACAGATTAAACCGACCGCAGCCATCACGATATAGTTAATGACATAGAAAATCTGTTCTCCTCTGGAGATACGGACCCTTCTTGCAGGCATTGCAGTTTCTTTATTTTTTCCCATATTCTCTCACCTCACCATAAGCTGTTTTCTGTTACACGCTTACTCATCTTATTGGCAAATACAAGCAGCGCACAGTTGATTATGGAGTTCAGAAGGCCAATGGCGGTTGAATAACTCCAGCTCTGTTCCAGAAGACCGACACGATATACATACGAAGAAATGATATCTGCGGTTTCGTAGGTTGTCGGGTTGTATAACAGGATGGTTTTCTCATAGCCCATGCTCATCAGGGAACCGATACGAAGAATCAGCATGATGATAACGGTAGGCATGATTCCCGGAATAGTTACATTCAGAATCTGTTTCCACTTGCCTGCGCCGTCGATGGAAGCGGCCTCGTAAAGCTGCTGGTCAACGCCTGCCAGCGCAGCCAGATACATGATGGATCCCCATCCGATCTGCTGCCAGATATCGGAAACAATGTAGATCATCCGGTAAAGCTTCGGGTTCTGAAGAATGGCAGAACGCTCGCCGCCGAACATCACCACGATATCGTTGATCAGACCGTCATTCAGACAGAATTCCTGGATGATGCCAACTGCAACTACCATGGAAATAAAGTGAGGCAGATAGGTCATGGTCTGGGTTACGCTCTTGAATTTTTTATTCTTTACTTCATTTAAGAGAAGCGCAAGGATAATCGGCGCCGGGAAGCAGAAAATCAGGCTGTAAAGGCTCAGCACGATGGTGTTGCGAATCAGCCGGAAGAAATATGGACTGTTGAAGAATTTGATAAAATGCTTGAAGCCGACCCAGTTGCTTCCTCCCATACCCTTCGCCGGAGAATAGTCCTGAAATGCAATGAGCGCGCCATACATTGGCTTATACATAAAAAGGATATAGAACAGAATCACCGGAATAATAATGAAGTACAGAGATTTATTCCGCTTCCAGTCTGTCTTCACATCCTGAATAAAATTCGAATTTTTCTTCTTCATATAGGACTCCTTTGCAAAAAAGGGGGAAGAGGAGTATCCTCTTCCCCTTATAACACAGATTATCTGTTCATGTAACGCTCATAAGCACCATTCTGAATCTCTAATGCTCTCTGAAGGCCAAGCTGGTCCAGAGTCTGAACGAACTTGTCATATTCTGCATCAACATCTGCAGTACCAAGGATAAACTTAGAAGACATCTCATCTACATAGGTCTTGATATCATTCATGATAGAAGCAAATTCTGCGCTTTCGTCCTGGCTTGGAGTGATGTTCGGAACGGTATGCTCTCTGGAGTTTGCGTCAGACCAGTTCTTCACCGCATCCTTTGCCTGCTGTAACTGGAAGTACTGATTCTGGTAGCCTAAAGCCTGAACACATGGTCCCTGATAGCAGGCCATGATGTATTTTGCCATAGCCTGGGAGATTGGCCATCCATCCGGGTTCTTTAAGATTAAATCGGTGTAGGTCGGAACTCCGTCAACCATGGTGTAGGACTCACCCTCACGTCCGAAGTTGAACAGTAAGCTTCCCTGCTCGCTGTAGCCATAGTCTAACAGCTTGCATGCCAGTACCGGATCCTCACAGGTAGCGCCGATCGCGATGCCGCCCCAGTAGTAGTAGTTATCAATCTTGCCATATTCCGGCTCATCGCCCTTGTTTAATACCGGCCACTTTAAGCCAACCATATCATACTCCGGATTCTCGGTCTGACCGGTGGTGATAAAGCTCTGCAGACCGGAACCGCACCATGCGAAGATCGCGCCGGAACGTCCAGTGGTCATCTTTGCGGTAGACTGGTCATCGCCGCCGGCATAGATATCCGGGTCAATCAGGCCTTCTGCGTACCACTGAGCCATGGTCTTCATGTAATCCTTAAACTCCGGCTTTGCTGGTCCGTATAAAACCTTGCCGTCATCGATAACGAAATCCATCGGAGCGCCGTATGCGTAGCCGATTGGGTTGTTTGGAGCGTATGCTGCGTTGTTCCAGGTAAATGGAGCCGGACATCCCATCTGATCCTTGAATGCAGTCAGAGCGGTATGCCACTCGTCAATGGTCTCAGGTGCTTCCAGTCCGCATGCATCCAGCCAATCCTTACGCATCATCGGTCCGAATGCGGTACACATCTCGTCACACTCTCTTAAGGATGGGAATGCAAAGTACTTGCCGTCATCGGTCTTAACGGAACGGTCTACTTCCGGATGAGCCTCCAAGTATGCCTTTAAGTTTGGAGCATACTGATTAATCAGGTCGGTCAGGTCTAAGATGATGCCGTCCTCGATTGCCTTTGCAGCGCCGCCCGGAACTACGTTCGGGTCATTCCACTTGTAATCCCACAGATCCGGATAATTGCCGTCTGCGATGATCAGGTTGAACTGCTCCTTATCCTGGCCGGTAACCGGATGCTGGAACTCAATCTCAACACCGGTCTGCTCCTGCCAATCCTTACCTAACTCGGTCTCGCCTAAGTTGGTAAAGTTTGCAGATACATTAGAGTTTAACATGCCCCAGTAAACCAGCTTCTTATCGGTATCGATTGGATAAGTGGTTGCCTCGGCCTCTGCCGGTGCGGCAGTTTCCCCTCCTGCCGGTGCTGCGCTCTCTGTCTTAGCGGCTTCCGTCTTTGCTGCCTCGGTTTCTTTCGCTCCGCCGGAACAGCCTCCCAGTGTCGTCAGCGCCATCGCTGCAACTAAACCTGCGGAGATTCCTCTTAAATAAGTTTTGTTCATGTTGTTTCCCTCCCATTATATTTGTAGCCTTCCTGGCTAACATTCATATGGTTACTCAAGTTGTTTTTTGCGTTTCAGCATGAAACGCAAAAAGGAATGCATTCCTTTTTGCCAGGTTTGAAAATATGCATAATATTTTTTATGTTTTTTCTCTCCCCTTATGCAACTTACACCATTATACCAGCTTTATTGCAGATTTTCAACGGCATTTCTGCTATTTTTATGTGATAATCTGCAATTATTCGAAACAGTCTTACAAATCATTTCACACAAGTCCCAAGCCAGTCAGGGTGCAGGTCCGGCCCCCCAGGCCCTTTACATCCACCAGAATCTGGAGAAACGGTTTTTGAGAAAGCACCTGGATGGCCGGGTCAGCAGACAGAATCTGCTCTGCCCCATGAGGCAGCGTCAGCCGGATGCTTCCCGTCTCCCGCTGCTCCGGGTCCGCCACACCCACCGTAATCCGGTTTTCTGCCACCTGCATGGTAACGGACGCGGCCCGGTCGGAGGTGATGCCGCCTGCCGTTGTCTCCCCATCCTCCCAGAAGTTTACCATGGTAAGGCCCTCCGACCTTCTTCTCGCGCCGTGCGCCCGGCTGCTCCGCTCCAGGATCTCAATATCCGGATGCTCCGCATAAACTCTCATATCGGAAAGACTTCTACCCGGAAGCAGCACATAGGCGTAACCGGCGTCCACCGGATTTCGTCCGTGCTCCAGCCAGAAGCAGGCAAAGGAATTCGTCTCCTCCCCCTCTGACCGCCCCTGGGCGCTCCAGTTTCCGGTGCGTGTTTCCTTTAAAGCCATCACATCCGTCTTTTCCGGGAAGTAATAGCCGATATCGGCGCCCTCCCGGCTGCCCTCCAGCCAGAGCCAAGAGGTTTCGGAAAGAAGAGTTCCCTTCTCTGCACGCTCCGGGCCATCATCGCAGATATCGATCCAGGCTTCGTCTTCCCGGCCTTCTGCCGGGTTTCCGTCCGAAGCCACACGGTTACTTCCGTCCGCCCGCAGCTTCCGGTTCTCGATGATGGTCTCCACCAGATTTCCGGTATGGGAGGTAATCCCGCTTCCCACCGCGGCAACCGCATCCTTAAAGACAAACCAGGACTTCTTCGCATCGGCCCCCAGCCGTTCCTCTCCGGTATCCCCCAGGGTCCGCAGATGCATCCCGGCTGCCCCCGCATATCCTGCCGTGGAGCCGCCGGCCCAGGCATACCGGCCATAGGTCCGGTCCCCGGCTCCGTCCGGCCGGGTCACATATTCCGTGGTGGTTCCGGCAAGACGCTTCGGGTCCACCGTGGCCCAGTAGCCCCCGCTGTACTGGTCACGGTCCCCGTTATACAGGTAGGTCATGCCGTCCGAGATGTTCCAGGTCCGTTTTCCCTCATCGTTAATCAGCTCATGGCCGTAGGTGCGGGTGGAATGCATGGACAGGGCAAAGGCGAACTCCGGTGTGATATGCACCAGCTTGTCCATGCCGCCGAACATCCGGTGAAAATGGTAATCCTGTCTGGGTTTTATGGAAGCATCCCGCATCAGCCGGTCCGCCTTCCTTAAGGCCGCCAGGTTCTTCGTATGGGAGAAATAGTAATCCGTATCCTCTCCGATCAGGCATTTCATCATCGAGAAGAAGCGCGCCTGCTGCTCTCCCTGCATGGCGTCGCCAATCAGCATCAGAGCATTCATGAAGTTTACGCCGGTCTGCTGATCCGATTCATAATCTCTGGTAATGCTCCGTCCGGCTACCAGATTCATGCACAGGCCCCGGTACAGGAAGGGCTCGCAGCCCTCAAACACATGGTCAAATACCACCTGCTGCGCCCGGTCTGGATACGTCAGCTCGTAATCCGTTCCGGCCAGCACGCTGAACAAAAGACTCAGCTTTTCGTAAAGCGGAATGCCGTAGCCGCCGATATAGGCGATGGCCTCATGCTGGATGTAGGAGCCGTCCCGGTAAAAGCCGTCTCCCCTGGTCACATAGCGGAACACCGATTTGCAGGCCTGCTTCACATGGAGAAGCTTTTTCCCATCCTCCAGAAGAATTCCGGTCTGCACCACCGCCACCGCCTTGTCCACCAGATTCGCTCCGGTCATGGCCGGATTTCCTTCCATGCAGGAGGAGGTATCACAGACATCGGTGTAGCGGCAGACAGCCGCCCCATAGCGCTCCCTCTGCTCCCCGGTCAGCTCCTCATACAGGATCAAGGCCGCATCCAGCAATGCGATGGGGCTTCCGATTTCCCAGTCCCACCAGTTTCCGAAGAAGGGCTGGCGCTCCGGGTCCTCGCTGTAATGCTTCTCGTTCATAAAATCCAATGCCCGGATCAGCTCCTGCAGAAGCGCCTTATCCTGATAGCGCCTGCAGCCCTTCGTCCCCCACGCCAGGGCCATATCCTTCATCCGGTAAAAGGTTTTGGTGATGTTGTTGGAGCGGATCCTGGCCTCGATTCCGATGCCGTCAATCCGGTCCAGCTTCAAATCCTCCCACAGGCAGCTCCTGCTGTCCGGCGCTCCCGGCTGCTTTTCCTGGCTGTCCGGCCGTTCTGGGCAGTTTTCCTGACTTCCGCATTTTATCATGGAAGTCCAGGCTTCCTCCGCCCGCCGGTCCAGATTCTCCAGATAGATGCGGACCGCCGGATTTTCCAGGTCCCCATCCCCGCCCAGCAGGTAATCCTGCCAGCGCTTTCTCAATTCCTCAAACATGCTCTGCCTCCATTACCAGTATGGATTCCACTGCTTCATCCGTCTGGTCAGCGCCTCCATAAAGAAGTAATCGCCCCAGGTATTGCACTCATCCACGCCAATATCCAGGCAGGTGTTGGTCGGCGTCTTCTTCGCGTAGGTTCCGTGCAGCAGGATGCCGTCGGACTTCTGAAGGTCCTGATTCTGGCAATGGTCAGCCAGGGCTCTTAACATCCGGTCGGCCGCCGCCAGATAAACCGTCCGCTTCTCCTCGTCCAGATACTGGCTCATCTCCAGGATTCCGCAGATGGCCGCAGCGGATGCGGAGGAATCTCTCGGCTGGGTGCTTCCGGTATCGAAATCGAAATCCCAGTACGGCACCAGATCCTCCGGCAGATGCGCCAGGAAGTAATCCGTCACCTTGCAGAATAAATCCATGTATTCCGGATTCTTTAGATACCGGTAGCTTAACGCGATTCCATAGATGCCCCAGGCCTGTCCTCTGGCCCAGGCGGAATCATTGCGGTTGCCCTGATGGGTCACGCCATGGTCCGGCTCGCCGGTTTCCATGTTGATAAAATAGGTGTGGTAGGTGGAGTAATCCGGGCGTACCACGCATTTCATCGCCGTTCGGATATGGCTTTCCGCCTTTTCTGCATAGGACGGATCACCGCTGACCTCCGAAGCCCAGTAAAGCAGCGGAAGATTTAACAGGCAGTCGATAATCAGGCGGTATTCCTTCGGCTCGCCTACATTGCCCCAGGCCTGCAGGAATCCCCCTACCTCACGGAACCGGCCGGCAAGCTGGTCGGCTGCCAGAAGCGCCGCCCTTTTCGCCTTCTCGCTTCCCGTCAGCTTGTAGGCCGCCACGCAGGATAAGCTGTATAAAAAGCCCATGTCGTGATGATTTACCGCAGTCTTCTTCTCAATCCGCTCCAGGAAGCTGTCTACATGAACCAGGGCCGCATCCCGGAAGCATTCCTCCTTCGTGTATTCATAAGCCAGCCAGATTGCTCCCGTCCAGAAGCCGTTGGTCCAGTCCACATTTTCAATCACCTCATAAAATCCGTCGGTGCTGCTGGAGGACTTAAAGCCATAAGTAAACTTCTCCAGGTTCGCCCGCACAATCCGTACCGCCCCCTCCATCGCGCTCCGGACCGCAGCATCATCCATCCCCGGATATGTCATAATATGTTCCATTGTCTGTGCCATTTTCCCTCTCCCTTTTCTATCCTTTTTTCGTTCTTCCTGTATTTCCATTTGGTTTAGCTGTTTTCCCGTTTGGTTTTTGCTGTTTTCTCTTTTGAGTTTTTCCGTTTTTCCCTTCCGGTTTTCACTCTGATTTTCTGATTTCCCGCCTCAGCTTCGTCATCTCCTGTCCGTCTGACACACACTCATAGTATGCCAGTCATCCGGCATAACGCACATTCATAACACGCCAGTCATCCGGCATAACGCACATTCATAGCACGCCAATACACAGCCGCGAAGCAGACTGGCAGAAGCAAGGAACGACCTGTGAGCGAGCCGAGAAGCGGGTTGGCGTTTAAGCTGCCGGAGGAATGGTAAAAATTCCGTTTACAAAACGGAATTTTTAGCGGGCTCCTGTCCGAAGGAATGTACATCCAGTACATTCCTAAGTTGCCCGCGGCCATTACGCAGGCAGCATAAACGCCTATCCGCTTCCGGCGAGCGAACCGGAGTGACGGCTTCCGCCAGTCTGCTTCACGGCGTAAACCTCGCCGCTCAAATCGCCACCCGGACCCCATCCTCATCCATCTCCACCTTCGGCGGATGAGCCAGATACTCCCCGGCCTTTTCTGACCGGTCGCCCAGCACACAGGTCACCATCCGGTGGGTTCCCGGCTCCAGGCGCTTCGTTACCGTAGGAATCACGGTCCGGCCGGCAAACAGGTTGGTGTTGATAAAGGCCGGAACCACCCGGCATTCGCCGCCGGTCAGGCTCAGCACCGCGCTGACGCCCCACGGGAAATCTGCGGCAGCCCGGTCACCCTGCTCCGTCACCATATCCTTCGTATATTCCGCCGGAGCCGGACGGTCCACCCGGCCGGACTCCGATTCCACCGGCAGGGCAAAGCCGCCGTCTGCCACATCGATGGCCGCTTCGGTCTGAATCTCATGGATTCTCACATGCCACGGGCCGCAGGGGATGATGGTGCTGGTCACATGAACCCCCGGCATCATCTGGCAGCTCACCTTTACCTGCTCCTCGGTCACCTCAAAGCTCTCGCAGTCCTTCCGCATCCGGTAGGTGTCATCTCCGGCCAGAGAAACCGCCAGCGTATTGTCAAATGCGCCGGTGCTCAGCGTCGTTCCTCTGGACACGCTGAAGCCGAACTGGTTGGAATAGACGAATTTCTCATATTTTTCCCGGCAGGAGCCATGGTCGTACATGCAGTGCTGTCCGGCCACATAGGCCAGCACATGATTGGCCTCATCATGGGTGATCAGCATATGCGGATGGGGAAGCAGCCGCTTCGCCTCGTACACCGGCGCCTTTCTCTCTGCCTGCCAGAAGGGATGCTCCTCCGGAAGCGCCAGCATCAGGAAGGTTTTTAAGCTCCAGTATGGGCTTCCCTGGGCGTTGTACATCTCGCACATGGCCGGATTCTGATAGCCGTAGCCGATGGTCAGCACACCGCCGTTGTCAAAAATCGGCCGCTCCAGCCAGACCTTCAGATTGTTTAACGCCAGTTCCTTCAGCACGCCGTAATCCGTCCCCTCGATTCCCGCAAATGCCGCCGCAGAGAAAAATGCGCCGTGGGCAAACCGGTAGGTCAGACTTCTTCCGAATGGAATCTCATTGCCGTCCGCGCCGAACCAGTAGATGAAATCCTTCGCGAATTCAGAGCCTCTTTCCCGCAGGCGCTCTGCCGTCTCCGGGTCCTTCTCCTTCATCCGCTCTGCATACACCAGTCCGTAAAAATGCATGGCAAATGGAATATAGTAATCGATCTGCTCCTTCTTTCCGTCGCTGTACCAGCCGTCCCCCAGATAACAGCTTTCAATCAGCTCCATGTCCTCCTTCATGGCCTCCTTTGACCATGGCTTTCCTAACAGGCGGAAGGTCATGTTCACCAGAATCCGGAAGAATTTCCAGTTGTTCGGGTGTACCTTTTTCTGATTGATCTGGTTCAGCCAGCTGTAGAGATTATTTTTCTCTCCTTCCCCCAGAGGCTCCCAGAACTTGTCCGGCGACAGGCTGATGGTTACGGCCAGAGCCGCCATCTCCACCATCATCTGGTCATAATCCTTTAAATCCCCCCAGTACTCCGGATGCTCCGGATCAGTTCCGTGAAGGATTCCGTCCAGGTAAAGCGCCTGCCACTCCCCGGCCTCCTTCTGTACGGCTTCGGAAAGCTTCTCCGTTCCGCCTCCCCACAGCGGACCCAGGCCCCAGAGAATCCGGGCAAAGCCCTCCATCCACGCGGTCCTGGTACAGTAAGCGGAGCCGGAGCTTCCCGCCTGCAGCCAGGCATGTCCCGGACTGTACTGCCCCTTTAACGGACGGATGATGTCCAAAAGGATCCTCGCCGCATCCTCCCGGCTGTTTACGGATACGTTTTCCATGTATAACCGACTCATAAAAATGCCTCCTCCTATCCTGTTTCTCTCTGGTTTTCTATGCACATTCGCCAGAATCGCCAGCAGCTTTCTCCATTATAGCAAGGTTTTTTCGAATTTGCTGTGTTTTTTCTGCTGTTTTTATGTTATAATCTGTCATAGGAACCGAAACAACAAACAGGATTTTTCCAAGGAGGCAGACACCAATGAGCGAAGCATTTTCCGAAAAGATAGAATTTCCACTCAAGGTCACCCATAACATCACCGAGAAAAAAAGCACGCGGCTTCTTCACATCCATGACAATGGCTTTGAGCTCCTTTTCTTTATCGCCGGAAAGGTCACTTACTTTTACGAGACCTCCATCTACACCATGCAGCCCGGCGATATCCTGCTGGTTCCGCCGGACACCATCCACGGCTACCAGACCCACGAGGATTCCTATTATGAGCGGATTCCTCTCCACATCCAGCGGAATCTGATGCTTTCCCTGTCCACGGAGAAAACCTCCCTGCTGGACGCCTTTCAGGACCCGGAGCACCGGATTGTCCATCTGAGCAAGCCGGAGATGAACCAGTTCATCTACTATACCGATACCATCATCAAGCTGAATGAGGAAAAGCCCTACGGCTACGACATCCTGACCCACGCCTATCTCCTCATCCTGCTGCTGATTGTAAATACCGCTTACCGGAACACCTACAGCACCGCAAAGGACATCTCCCCGGCCGTTATCCGGAACGCGCTGGACTATATCAATGCCCATCTGACCGACAACTTAACGGTACAGTCCATTGCGGACGAGCTGGGCATCAGCAGCTCCCGCCTGTCCCATCTGTTCAAGGAGCATACCGGCTCGTCCGTCTGGAATTATGTGATGGTAAAGCGGCTTCTGCTGGCCCGCGCCCTTCTGATGGAGGGAAAGGCCGTGATTGATGCCTGCTACGAATCCGGCTTCCGGGACTATTCCCATTTTAACAAGGCATTTTCCAAAACCTTTCACATCGCGCCGGGGCGATTTCTGAAGGAACAGCATCTGGCCGAGACAGTGTAAATATGCACGTTTCCGTGAAATAAAAAGAGACCATCCACAGCATACCGTTATGGATGGTCTCTTTTTGTAATTTTTTTCCTTCTACCGGGCGTCCTTATCCCGGTATACAATCTTTCCGTCACAGATGGTGTACTTCACCCGGCCGGTAAGCTTCGCTCCGATAAACGGCGTATTCACCGCTTTCGAAGCGAATTCCTTCACCGTCCACTCCTCGTTCTCATCAAAAATCACCAGGTCCGCCGGAGCGCCCTCCTCCAGTCTTCCGCAGTCCAGATGATACAGGCGGCCCGGATTATAGCTCATCTTCTCCATGAGCTGGACCATGGACAGATGGCCCTTCTTTACCAGCTCCGTGATGCCCAGCGCCAGGGAGGTCTCCAGTCCGGTGATGCCGCTTGGCGCTTCCGTCAGCGGCTTTGCCTTCTCCTCCGCACTGTGAGGCGCATGGTCAGTGGCAATCATATCGATGGTGCCGTCCTTCAGTCCCTCGATTAACTGCTCCCGATCCTTCGCCGTCCGAAGAGGCGGATTCATCTTTGCCAGAGTTCCATGCTCCAGCACAGCATCCTCTGTCAGAGTAAAATGATGGGGCGTCACCTCCGCCCACACATCCGCCCCCAGTGACTTGGCAAAGCGGACCATGGCCACCGAGTTTCCGGAACTGATATGCTGGATATCCACCGCCGCTCCCGTGGCCAGTGCGATCATGCAGTCCCTGGCCACCATGGAATCCTCCGCCAGCGCCGGGGAGCCGTAGATGCCCAGCTGCTCCGACACGGCTCCGTGGTTGATGCCGTTCTGCCGGATAAATGCCGGATTTTCTTCATGCAGGCTGATGGGAAGGTCAAGCCTTGCCGCCTCCTCCATGGCCCGCTTTAAGAACGCCTCGTCCTTTAACGGAATGCCGTCATCGGTAAATCCGGCCGCTCCGGCCGCCTTCAGGGCTTCCATATCCGTAAGCTCCGTGCCGCCGAAATCCTTTGAAACAGCCGCGCAGGACAGCACATGGATGCCGGTCTTTTTCCCCTCCTCCAGCACATACCGGAGCGTCTCCACCGAATCCACCTTGGGCTTTGTGTTCGCCATGCAGACCACTGTGGTAAAGCCGCCTGCCGCCGCTGCCGCCGCTCCGGTATGGATATCCTCCTTGTAGGTCAGTCCCGGATCACGGAAATGAACGTGGACATCCACCAGACCGGGCGCCGCCACAAGCCCGGTGCCGTCTATCACCTCCACGATCTCCCCGTCCTCCGGCTTCCTCTCCGCAGGATTTCCGTCCTCCGGCCGTCCGGCCTCCTTCTTCTTTACAGCTGCAATCTTATCTCCGCGCAGCATCACATCTGCTGTCCCATCAAATCCTGATTTCGGGTCGATCACCCTTACATTCTGAATGAAAATCATATACATTCCCCTTTCTGCGGCAGATAGTTTAAGACATCGCCCAGCTTCTCCACCTCATAGTCAGCCAGGCTCCGGTCGAATCCAAAACGGTCGTCTATCAGCGCCGCAACCCGCATCCCCGCTTCATGGGCCGCCGTAATGCCCACAGTGGAATCCTCCACCACGAAGCACTGCTTCTCCTCCACGCCCAGCGCATGGGCTGTGTAATGATAAATCTCCGGGTCCGGCTTGCTCCTGGTAAACATATCTCCGGTCACTACGGTTTCAAAATAATCCAAAACCTGGTTCTGGAACAGAACATGCAGCACAAGCTGCCGGTGTGTGGAGGAGGCTACCGCCAGACGATACCCCCGCCTCTTTAATTCCTCCAGAAGCGTTCTGGCCTCCGGCCGGAAGATACGGGTGTAATCGATGCTGGCGGCCACGTCGGTCTCCTCATGGTACTCCCGGCGTATCTCGCTCCAGCTCTGGCCGTTGTGAACGGCCGCTGCCACAATCTCCCAGCTGTCCCTCGAAGTTCTTCCTACGATGCCCTGGATATCCTCCGCCTGCACGGCCGGATTCTTTCTCTTGATAAAACGGAGGACCGCCTCCAGATACACCATCTCACTGTCAATCAGGACCCCGTCCATGTCAAAAATCACTGCCTGCGTCATCTTTTTCTCTCTCCTGCTCTCATTTCGCTTCCATTTCTATATGTGCGTTTTTTTCCTATCTCAGCCTCTGCCCGCACTTGGGACAGTAGTTAAAATCACCCGGAACCTCGCACTTGCAGATTGGGCACCGCTGGGTTTTGGCCGCATCCGCCGCTTCCTCCCCGTCCTGCCCATCCCGGTCCTCTGGGCTCAGCACCTGGCCGTATCTGGATACCACGCGCTTTCCTTCCTCCACCAGGCGCAGGTCCTCGCTCCGGATTTCCACCTGCTCCCCTCTGGAAATGGCTCTTCCCACCACCGGGTCCAGCTCGTACACGGCCTGGCAGCACTCCATCTTCACAAAATACCTCCGGCTCCATTTAAACAATGGAATAAAAAAGAAGCTGAAATAGTAGTAGGTCATCACAATCTGGCACCGGCTCCGGCTTCCGCAGAACCCGCACAGCAGCGTTCCCGCATACTGCAGAAGCTTTGACCCCTGACTGATTCCTCCGATGAAAATCATATGATTCCTCCTCATCCATTTTCCAAAATTTCCTGCTGTCCGGAATTCTTCACCCCGAACTGCCTCCGGTACCGGTCCAGCGTATACCCGGTCACCTTCTTAAACTGCCGCCCCAAATGGCTCTGGGATGAATATCCCAGATACGCGGCAATCTCACTGTAGGAATACTGCGAATACACCAGCATATTCTTCGCCAGCTCTGCCTTGGTCTGGTGGATAAACTGATTGAGAGTGGTTCCCTCCAGTCTCCCAAACAGCTCAGACAGATAGTTCGGACTGAGCGACAGAGCCTCCGCAATCTCCCGCACCTCCAGCTTATCATGAAGATGGGAAAAAATATAGTCCCTGCACCGCTGGATGTGCGGATTTTTTTCATTCCGGCGCTTCGGATTCCCCTGCAGCCCGTGAACCATCTCCGTGTACTTGTACTGGGCGCTGCGCAGAAGCTGCCGGGCCTCGGACACGCTCCTGCACGCATCGATTTCCCGGATATAGGAATCGCTCAGGGAAAAGGCAAGCTCCGGAGCCAGGCCGCCCCGTATGGCAGAACGGCAGGAAACGGCCACCACACAGATGGATAAATTCTTCTCGCTCCGCAGCGTGTCCTTCGAAAGGGTCCCCACCTCACCTGTGTACTTCTCCGCAATGCTCTGGCGCAGTCCCTGGATATCGCCTCTCTCGATGCTGGACTGTTCGCGGATTTCCTGGTCATAGGGATTGTGCACCCTTCCCTCCTCCTGATTTTCAAAAACAAGGCTGCTGTAATGCTGCATGATCGCCTGATCATTCATAAAACCAACCCTCCCGGACTTCCGGGCGGAGCATACCTGGCTCCGCACGGATTCTGTAACATACTACCAGTATATCACAGACATCCAAAACCGTATAGTTTAGAATAGGAATGTGATAAAAAGCGTAGAAATGTGATATACGAACAGACCGGATTCCATATAAAATGAATTTATCATTTATCATTTGGTTGGAAAGGAAGGAAACGTCATGAATTTTACTCTGGACTATGAGAAATTTGCAATGCTGGCAAGGACAGCGGCGGCCGAGGGCTGCGTGCTGCTCCGCAACGAGGACCATGTGCTTCCGGCAAAGAAGGGGGAGCGGATTTCCGTATTCGGCCGGATTCAGTTCACCTATTATAAGAGCGGAACCGGCTCCGGCGGCATGGTAAATGCCCCTTATGTGGTAAGCATTTCCGATGGTCTGAAGGCATGTAAGGAAATCCGTCTGAACGAAGAGCTGGAGCAGGTCTATCGGGAATGGATTGCGGAAAATCCCTTCGATATGGGACAGGGCTGGGCCAAGGAGCCCTGGAGCCAGCGTGAGATGCCGGTAAGCCGGGAGCTGGCCGAAAAAGCCGCCGCCGAATCCGACATGGCCGTTATCGTTCTGGGAAGAACCGCCGGTGAGGACCAGGACAACAGCGCACAGCCGGGAAGCTATCTGCTGACCCCGGAGGAGGAACAGCTTCTGGAGGTGGTCTGCAGTACCTTTGAAAAAACCGCCGTTGTGCTGAATGTGGGCAATATCATCGACATGAAGTGGGTGGAGCGCTATCAGCCCAAGGCCGTATTATACGCATGGCAGGGCGGCATGGAAGGCGGAAACGGCGTAGCCGATGTGCTGACCGGCAGGGTAAACCCATGCGGAAAGCTGAGCGATACCATCGCGGAGGATATCACCGATTATCCCTCCACCGCCAATTTCGGCGACCCAAAGTGCAACTGCTACAAGGAGGATATCTACGTCGGATACCGGTATTTTGAAACCTTTGCAAAAGACAGGGTGCTCTATCCCTTTGGTTTCGGCCTCTCCTATACCACATTTGCCATCCACGCCGAAGCCTTCACCGCAGATGCGGACGGAGCGGAAATTTCGGTCCGCGTGAAAAACACCGGAGATTTGGCCGGAAAGGAAGTGGTACAGCTCTATGTATGCCCGCCTCAGGGAAAGCTTGGAAAACCACTTCGCAGCCTGGTTGATTTCCAGAAAACCAGACTTTTAGAGCCGGGAGAGGAGGAAACCCTCACCTTCCAGTTCCGTCTTGCCACCGCCGCCTCCTATGATGACAGCGGCGTAACCGGCCATAAATCCTGCTATGTGCTGGAGGCCGGAGACTATGCCCTCTTCGCCGGAGCCGATGTCAGAAGCGCGGCCTGCGCCGGAACGGTTTCGGTGGAGAACCTTCGTGTTGTAGAAAAGCTTTGCGAGGCCATGGCGCCGGTGCAGCCATGCACACGCCTGCGCCCGGAGGCAGGAGCCGACGGACAGATGGTTCCCGCATGGGAGGATATGCCCCTTCGCACCATCGACCTGGCCGGAAGAATCGAGGCAGAGCTGCCGGAGGAAACGGAATATACCGGCGATAAGGGCTGCCGCTTCTCCGATGTGTATGACGGCCGGGTATCCCTCTCCGACTTCCTGGCTCAGCTTTCCGATGAAGATCTCATCTGCATGACCAGAGGCGAGGGCATGTGTTCTCCGAAGGTAACACCGGGTACGGCGGCGGCATTCGGCGGCGTGACCAGCCGTCTTCAGGAATTTGAAATCCCGACTGCCTGCTGCGCGGACGGCCCCTCCGGAATCCGGATGGACTGCGGCACCAGCGCATTTTCCATGCCTAACGGAACCCTGCTTGCCTGCACCTTTGACACGGCGCTGACGGAAGCGCTGTACGAGATGGAGGGCCGGGAGCTTCGGAAGAACCGGATTGACACCCTCCTTGGGCCTGGCATCAACATCCACCGGAATCCGTTAAACGGCCGCAACTTCGAATATTTTTCCGAGGACCCCTGCCTGACCGGCAAGCTGGCCGCGGCGCAGCTTCGTGGCATGGCAAAATTCGGCGTAACCGGAACCCTGAAGCATTTTGCCTGCAACAATCAGGAATATAAGAGACATGACGCAAACGGCGTGATTTCCGAGCGCGCCCTCCGCGAGATTTACTTAAAGGGCTTTGAGATTGCCGTGAAGGAAGGCGGCGCATACAGCATCATGTCCACCTACGGACCGGTGAACGGCCTGTGGACGGCGGGAAATTATGACCTGCTGACCACGATTCTCCGGAAGGAATGGAAATTTGACGGCGTGGTTATGACCGACTGGTGGGCAAAGATGAACGAAGAAGGCGGAGAAGGCTCCAAGAATAACACCATCCCGATGGTCCGCGCCCAGAATGACGTCTACATGGTGGTTTCCGATTCCTCGAAGAATTCCGCCGGTGACAACACCATGGAGGGGCTGAGAACAGGCCGGCTCACCAGAGGACAGCTTGTTCGGAATGCGGCGAACATCTGCCGGTTCCTGCTGAAATCGCCAGTAACCAGCCGCTTCTTAAACCGGGAGCAGGACTGCTGCCAGGAAAGCGGACATTTTGTGGACTGTTCAAAGCCGGAAACTCCGATTCAGGAGATTGCGGTGGAACCGGGACGTACCTACTGCCTGGACGCAGCCAATCTGTCCACCCAGAAGGGAACCTCTGCCGTATACCGGGTTACCTTCTCTGAAATCGGAGTATACCAGCTTTCCATGCGGATAAAGTCCGATGCCGGAGACCTGGCACAGATGCCGGTAACCGTATTTGGCAACAATCACCTTCTCCAGACCGTAACCATCAACGGGACCAACGGAGAGTGGGTTACGAAAACAGTCGACTTAAATGTATTCAACGCCCTGGACTGGCACCTGAAATTCTATTTCGGAGAAAGCGGCATCGAGATTGGCGCTTTGGAAATCAGCCGAAAAGCAGAATAGAGAATAACAGAGCATCAAGAAATGAACAAACCCGCGTCCGGTTACGCACTGCCGGACGCGGGTTCTTGCTTTTGGTTCTTGTTTTGTTTTTGTTTTCTTTGATTTTCCGATTTTCTTTCGCTATTCCCCGGTTCTGCGGATGTTCGTCTCCAGCAGCCGGTTATAGCCCAGCCAGCCCGGATTCTCTCCGCCTGCATTCAGGGCCTCGATCATCGTCTCCATCTTGGCGTCAGTATTGTCCGCAAAGTTCAGGGCCAGGGCCTCCAGCAGGGCCGGCTTCTTCGGGGAGCCGTACTCCAGCTCGCCATGATGGGCCAGGATACAGTGCTTTAACTCCGTAGCCAGCTTCGCCGGGAAATCCGGAATGGTTCGGATGCGCTCACCGATCATCTCCGTGCCGATGATGATGTGTCCTAAGAGCTGGCCGTCATCGGTATAATCATTCTCCGGGAAGGTGGAAAGCTCCTTCGTCTTTCCGATATCATGGAACATGGCTGCCGTAATCAGCAGGTCCCGGTTCAGCGCCGGATAATAAGACGCATAATAGTCACACAGCTTCGTCACGCTTAAGGTATGCTCCAGAAGGCCGCCCACAAAGCCATGATGCACGCTCTTGGCCGCAGAATGGAACCGGAATGCCTTTCCGAAGGCTTCATCCCCGAAAAAGCTTAACACCAGCCGGGAAAGATAAGGATTGCGGATGGATTTTGCGTAGCCCATCAGCTCCTCATACATCTGTCCGATGTCCTTTCTGGAAACCGGCAGATAATCGGCCTCCACATACTCGCCCTCCCGCGCCTTGCGGATGCGCTTGATGTTTAACTGGTAGGAGCCCTGGAACAGGGTCACATCGGCCTCCACCTGCACATAATCCATGGATTCAAAGTTCCCCACTCCCGGAGAGCTTAAATCCCAGATTTTTCCGTCAATCGTACCCGTCTTATCCTGCAGGAGCAGGTTTCCATACTCTTTTCCGTTCTTCGTCAGGGCAATCTGCTTATTCTTACACAGATAAATGTCGGATGTATGCATCCCTTCCTTGAACGTCTCAATATATCTCATCTTCTTATCCTCTTTTCTGCTTTCATTCCTATCTGGACCCAATGATCACTTCATATTCGATGGATGCGTAGGCCTCTCTTCCATACCGCTGAACCTCCACCGCCACCACATCCCCCGCTGCCAGCTTGTCCAGACAATTCTGGAATTCCTTCATCGTGGCAAATGAGGTTTCACCAATCCGGGTGATGATGTCTCCGTTCTGGATGCCGGCATTATAGGCCGGACTGTCTGTAATGGCCCGGTTTACATAGATGCCCGCCGGAAGGCCTTCCGCCTGCCGCTCTGCCGGGACCTCCTTCCCCATAATTCCCAGGTAAGGAGCCGGAATTCCATTCGACAGCTTTTCCAGCACACCCTTATAATTCGATAAAGCGCGGACCACCCGTATGGATGTATTATTCGTCTGGTAATCATCGGTCATCCATCCAATCAGCTGTCCCTTTGCGTTAAATACAAAGGTTCCCAGCGCCGCCACCCCTTCCGTATCGGTGTAGAACAGGCGGCTGTTTCCGTCAATCACCTGCACATTATTCGCCACATAGGAGATTCCGCCGATGCTGGACGAATGAACCACACCGGCCGGACTTCCGCACGCAAAGATAACATCGCCCTGCTTCACCGTATAGGAATTTCCCAGAGTCAGCACGGCAAGCTGCTTCACTGTATTCTCGTCCAGAAGACCGGCATCCACGCTGATTACCGCCATGCCCGCCACCTGGTCAAAGCCTTTCAAAATTCCCGGCACCTGCGCTCCGCCCGGAAGAATCACTTCCAGGGCATCTGCATCCTGCACTGCCTCGCTGGGAGCAAGGATCAGATACTCGCCTCTGGTGGCCGCGATCACCGCACCGGCATATTGGCCGGAGGTCTCTACCGGATTGTTGAACCAGTCCACCTGGGTCTTTACCGAATGCACCGCCACAATCCCTTTATCCGTCTGCTGAATCACCTGGTTCAGGCTGGCGAACATAGCCGTCAGCTCCTCTGCCGAGAATTCATACTTTTCTACCTCGCTTCGGACCACATCCTCTAACGGCTCCGTCTCCACCGCAGTGGTGGTCTCCGGCGGGCTTGTCTCCTCCGTCGAAGGGACTGCCGTCGTCTCCGGCTCATCCTTGGGAATGGATATGGAGGAGCTTTCCTCCGTCTCCCCCGATGCCAGATATTTTTTTGCAAGCGGCTCGGATACGGCAAAGGTCACCGCCGCCAGAAATCCAAACAGAACGGCGCCAAATCCAAGGAGCAGGAAACGGCGCAAGACCTGCGGTCCCGTTGCCTTCGGCTTTATAATCTTCTCCTGTATAAATCGGCGCTTCTCCGGTTCTTTTCCCAGATTGTCCTTATTCGGCAACCGGAACACCTCCTTTAAAAAGACTTGTGTAACTATTATAAAGTTCTTTTCCATTTAATGCAAGAAGTTTCAAGCGGCAATCATACGCCGTGAAGCAGAAATACAGAAAAGAACGATTGCATTTTTCTCTTCGCTGCTCTAAAATAAGCTTAATTGTAACGTTTTTATATCTAAACTGATACGTTTTATTTTTTGCGCCCATCAACCCTGCACTGTGTATAAGGAGGCCCATTTCATGAATCCAGATAAGGATGTTCTGCATGTCCGAATGCTTACGGACAATTTCTGCGTATATGTAAAGGAGGATTCCGCCGTCAATGAGATTTTCACCTCGCCCATGCTGCGGAACCGCTCCCTGAAAATGCTGCAGCTTCTCGCCTACCTGCTGTATTTTCATGACAATCCGGTGGAACGCGCCCGGCTTCTTTCTATCCTGTACGGCCCGGATTACGACGAGACCGCTGAAAATAACCTGCGCGCTCTGGTGTTCCGCCTGCGGAAGGTACTGGAAAAGCTGGGGCTTCCTCCCGGTGACTACATTCTGAACCAGAAGGGCGTCTACCGCTGGAACGAAGAGGCCATCCGCCTGGACATCGACGCAGAAGACTTCCAGAAGCAGACTGCCGCTGCCCTGGCGCTGGAGGACGAGACAGAAAAAGGAGATGCCCTAAAGCAGGCGCTCTCCCTCTACCAGCAGGATTTTCTGAAGCTGTTTGAAAATGAGCCCTGGGTGGTCCATGAAGCCAACCAGTACCGGCTCCTGTTTACCCGTGCCTTAGGTGAACTCTGCCGTATTTTAAAGGAGCAGGAGAACTACCAGGAGCTGATTGCCCTGACCGCCAAAGCCATCCAGGCCTTTCCCGATGAGCAGTGGTTCATTTTCCAGATTGAAGCCTTTCTGGCCCTGAACCAGTTCGACCGGGCCTACCAGACCTACGAGTATGCGGTAAAGGTGCTGGTGGATGATATGGACCTGACCCCGTCCGACCGGCTTCGGGATGTCTTCCGCGGCCTGAACAAGAAGGTGGACAAATCCCTGGAAACCATAAAAGAAATCCGTGACAAGCTTCAGGACACCATCGAGCCGGGGCGGGCCTACTACTGCACCTTTCCCAGCTTCATCGACGCCTACCGCCTGTCCGGGCGAATCATGAAGCGGAGCCGGATTCCTTCCTTTTTAATTCTCTGCACCCTGACCGACAGCCGCGGAGAAAAGATTACGGACAAGAAGAAGCTGGAGAAGGTATCCGCCCAGTTAAAGGACACCCTTATGACCTCCGTCCGCAGCTCCGACATGCTGACACAGTACAACATGTCCCAGTATCTGCTGCTGTTAAATGGCATCGTCCGGGAAGACTGCTCCATCGTCACCAGCCGCATCAGCCGAAGCTTCAAAAAGCAGAATCCGTCACCGAATTATTTCGTGAACTTTTATGTTTCCTCCGTGCTGGACGCTCCGCCCATCTCTATCATTACCGTGGACGGACAAGGGAAATGATTGTTTATTCCATGTTTTATTTTCGTTATTTCATAAAATTATTTTAAAAAGTAATTGTTATAAGTAACAGTTGGCATAACACTGCCTTTGCTATACTACAGGTACAGTAAAACAAGAACACAAACAAAACGAAGAAAATCGTTCGTACCTCATTGTATCGTATAGAAAGGATGGTTGTTATGAGAAAAAATACATTTGTTAAGAAGAATACCCGCATCGCAGTTGCCCTGCTCACCGCATCCCTGGCTTTCACAAACTCTGTATGTGCTTACGCGGAGCCTGGGAAATCCGCTCCCTCCAGCATCTCGGAAGAGTCGGTAGAAAAGGAAAGCAGCAATCTTCAGAAGAAAGATAACTCTGGTAAAGCCGAGGATAAGAAAGTTGATTCCGGCAAGGTCGAGGACAAGAAGGACGACTCCGTCAAGGACTATTACAACAAGAATAACTCGGTCAGGTAGGAAGAGCGTCGGGTAGTGTCCGGGTGTGCG
>JAUNPZ010000124.1 GCA_030536455.1 Lachnospiraceae bacterium
TTAGCAGACACGATGAGAAAGATTAATCTGTTTTGGATACTAAGCAGGGCATTGGGAAGCGATGCAGCAAAGCTTACTTATCCAAGATACTGGCATCGGTACCTTTTGGATGTAATAGCCAAGGGAGATCCGGAGGAAGCAGACCGGGCGATGCGGGAGCATGTAAACCGCTCATTAGAACGTATTATTGCCACAGAAGACCAGTAGGGCCTGTGGCAATAAAAAATAATTTTGATGTTATAACAGTTATATTAAAAATAACATAAATAACAGTAACATTGCTAAATTTCAAAAAAATGCCACAAGAAGGACGAAATAGCAGCAATAAACATTGACAAAATGTCCAGTGAGAGCATGGAAAATCAGGAGGAAAACAGAATGGGTTTTAAAGTGTTAGTACCGCAGGCGATTGCCAAAGAGGGAATGGATGATCTGAAACGTTTCGGGTATGAAGTAAAGATGGGGTCCGGCGCCAAAGAGGAGGATTTAATCCGCGATGTTGTGGACTGTGATGCAATCCTGCTACGAACAGCACCGGTGACAAGAGCCGTGTTAGAGGCTGGAAAGAAATTAAAGATTGTGGCAAGACATGGAGCCGGTTATAACAATGTAGACCTGGAGGCTGCCAGTGAATTAGGCATCTGGGTGACCAACGCGCCGGATTCTACGACAAACTCAGTGGCAGAATTTACGGTAGGAGCGATTATTGCAGCGGCAAAGAGAACCTTTTTATTAAATGCAGCATTGAAGAAGGAAGATTTTTATTTTAAAAATACCCACAAGGGAATGGATTTAATTGGAAAGACCGTGGGTATCGTGGGATTGGGCCGCATCGGCGGAAGGACTGCCCAGAAGCTGCATGATGGCATGGATATGAAGATACTGGCGTATGACCCTTATGCAAATCCGGATAAGGTACCGGAGTATGTGAAGCTGACGGATTGGGACACCTTATTTAAGGAATCTGATTTTGTGTCCTTACACATGCCGTCAACGAAGGATAACCGGGGCTGCGTCGGAAAGCGGGAGTTTGATATGATGAAAGAGAGCGCGTATTTCATCAATTGCGCCCGCGGTGAGATTGTAGACCAGGCGGCGCTGACCGATGCGTTAAAAGAAAATCAGATTGCAGGAGCTTTCTTAGATGTTTTGGAAAGCGAACCATTTGATAAAAACTGGCCGCTTTTGAATATGGACAATGTAATTGTAACGCCTCATATGGCATCGAATACGGAGGAATGTATGATGCTGATGGCAACACAGGCGGCCTCTCAGATTCATCTGGTGTTATCCGGCGAGAAACCAACCTGGCCGGTAAATACGCCAAAAGGAAAAAATGAATAAGCGGCTGTGATTAAAAAATCAAGAAAATGCCGACATGGAACAAAATCATCGCACTTTTATTATGCAGATAGAATGGTAGATGATAATAAAGGAGGCAGTGAATATGGATCTTGGATTAAAAGATAAGGTGGTAGTAATTACCGGAGGCTCTCAGGGAATCGGAAAGGCAGCGGGACTTGAATTTGCAAAAGAAGGCTGTCGGGTATGCGTCTGCGCCCGCCGTCAGGAAAAGCTGGATGCAGCAAAAGCAGAATTTGAAGCGCTGGGCTATGAATTATTTACGATGAAAGCAGATGTTACAAAACCGGAAGAACTTCAGGCACTGGCTGAGGCGGCAGCAAAACAGTATGGACGGATTGATGTGTGGCTGAATAATGCAGGTGTAAATCAGTATAAAAAGGTAGTGGATTATGAGTATGATGACCTGATGCGGATTATTCATACGAATCTGGTTTCTGTGATAATCGGCAGCAAAATTGCAGCGGAGCATATGCGGGAGACGGGAGGTGGTGTGATTTTAAATGCATCTTCCTATTCTGCGGTAACGCCAATCGCGGGGAAGGCGCCGTATGCGGCCTGCAAGAGCGGAGTCCTCAGTCTGACCCGTTCCCTTGCAGCAGAATTTGCGCCTTACAAGATTCGGGTAAATGCTTATATACCAGGACTGATTCGCACGGAAATCAGTCAGACGAATATTGAACGATTTGGTGATTCCATGGTTCGTGATATTCCGATGAAACGCTTTGGAGAACCGGAGGACCTGGCAAAATCCATTGTATTTCTGGCATCCGACCTTGCTGCCGGATATATCAATGGTGTTGCTCTGGAAATCAGCGGAGCAAAACGATGTGTGCAGAATCCATGGTACGCGTATGAAAATTAAATACTTTCCATATCATCGTTAAAATAATTCATGACATAGGAATAAAATAATTGCTCCGGCTGATTTAAGACCAGATTTTTTCGATGCATCAGAGCATTGTATCGGTAAAGCTTAGGGGACAGGGAATAATAATGGACATGCTCTTCATCGGCGCGGCAGGAGGTTGGAATAAATGCAGCGCCGATGCCCTGTGCTACCATATCACGGGTCATAATCATGCCATTTACCTCGCAAAGGGAGGTAAGAGCCAGGTTGTGTCGGGAAAAAAGCTGATCACCTAAAGTTCGGTTTGCGGTTCCCTTTTTGGACAAAAAGAAATTGGTATTGTAAAAAGTATGGGCCAGCTCTTCTTCTGTAATCTCATTGGAAGGATTTTTTTTGCAGTAAGGGTCATTTGCGGGAACGGCAAAAAGCATTTCTTCTTTGCGGAGTATTTCGGAAGTCGGATTTAAATTTTCTTTAGCGCTGATTGATACAAGTGCAAAATCCAGTTTTTCTTCGTCTATCATTTTTTCCAATATATCCACATCCAGATGAGAAAGCTCAAAGGTTACATCCGGAAATGCTTCTTTAAAACGGGGGATGATATCGGAAATCATGCGGAGTCCCCATTGGGAGGTTGCGGAGATGCGGATATGTCCGCGGTTATCCAGGTTGTGGATATTCTGATAAAGCTGATTGCGTATTTGAATCATTTTAGATGCAGCATCCAGATACATCTGCCCTGCCGGAGTGGGAATCAGCTCATTTTTTCCGCGCAGAAAGAGCGAAGTCCCGATTTCAGATTCCAGGCGTGACAGATAATGGGACAGGGAGGATTGGGAGACAAAAAGTTTTTCAGCAGCTTTTGTCATGTTCTTTTCCTGTGCAATAGTCAGTATGTAAGTAAGATGTTTAATGTCCATAAAAAATCCTCTCTCTTATTGAGTAAAATGGAAAAAATCACAAGTGAAATTTATTCATCGGGTTAATGAATTTTATGTATTGGTCAAAATGACTACCGATGGCTATAATAAACACATAACAATATACGAAACAAACAAAGCACGGTGAACGGTGCAAAGTATCCGGCGGCAGTTTTCTCTAAGAATTATAGCATACGTAGTCATGAATTGCAAAGACGATACAAGGAGGATGAAGATGAGATTAACATTTGACGAAATCAAAAAAGAAATCAAGCGGGTCTTTATGAAATACGGTTTAAGTGAAGAAAAGGCAGAAATCTGTGCGAGGATTCATACGGAATCGACTTATGATGGAATTTATTCTCATGGAACCGGACGCGTGGCGCGGTTTGCAGATTATCTGCAGAAGGGCTGGGTCGATGCCGGGGCTGAGCCAACGTTAGAAACAGATGCGGGCGCTATCCGCATTTATAATGGAAATATGGGACCGGGAGTTCTGAATGCACTGTATTGTGTGGAAGAGGGGATGAAGCTGGCTGCTCAGTATGGAATCAGTATGGTAGGAATTAAAAATACCACTCATTGGATGCGCGGCGGCAGCTATGGACTTCATGCAGCCCGAAAAGGTTATATTGCAATTATGTGGACGAACACAGAATCGGTTATGCCGCCATGGGGAGCCAAGGAAGGCAGACTGGGCAATAATCCGTTTGTGATGGCGGTTCCGGGAGTGGATGGTACAGAGCCGATTATGCTGGATATGGCCGTTTCTCAGTATTCATACGGCAAGATAGCCATGACTCGTCTGGCTGGCAAAAAGCTGCCGTTCGCAGGCGGTTTTGATAAGGAAGGAAATCTGACCGATGACCCGGGCGCAATTCAGGAGAGCCGCCGGATACTTCCGATGGGATACTGGAAGGGGTCCAGTTTCTCATTTATGCTTGATATCTTAGGCTCCCTGCTGTCAAACGGAATCGGAGCAGCTGATTTGGACCTGGTAGGAAAAGGAAGCTGCGGCGGAGCCTCTCAGATTATGATCCTAATAGATCCGGATAAGATTTCTGGAAAAGAGCATCGGGACGAGGTGTTAAAGAAAGCGCTCCATCACTTAAGGAGTGCTGCACTTTCGGAACATTCCAATGGAATTTTTGCTCCTGGCGAGGATTTTGCAAAGTTCCGGGAGGACCACGATAAAAATGGTATTTTTGTAGAGGATGTGATCTGGAATGAGATTTTATCATTGTAATAGCCGGAAGCAGTCGGTTGGTTAGGAGGAGACCTTGGAAAATCCACGTGAGCAGGTAGAACGGGCAATTATGAAAGAACTGGAAAAGTTTGATACCCCAACGATTGCAAATGTAATTGCGGCGTATCCGAAGGACCAGATTCTTTGCATGGGGCTCTATCATCCTCATAAGACAAACTGGTATACGGACCAGAAGGTTCGGTGCCTTTTCCCGCAGATGGAGCCTCGATGCGGATATGCAGTAACAGCAGTATACGGGGTGGAAGATGCGTCCTATACCCGTTTGGGATTTGAAGACATTCTGATGGCGGTAGAACGGGTACACAGACCGGTGATTTTGGCGTTGAAGGCAGATATCACGGAAGAAATCCGAGAGAAAAATGCATTGATTGGCGGAAACATGATGACTGCATTTAAGCAGGTAGGAGTGGTCGGGGTTCTGGGAGACGGACCGGCCAGAGATGTGAATGAGATGCGTCTGCTGGGTGTACAGTGCATGTTCACCGGAACCACTGCAGGCCATGGAACCACAAGCGTTCAGGCTGTAGAGGTTCCGGTTTCCATCAGCGGAATGGATATTGCTCCAGGGGAAGTAATCCATATGGATGAGAATGGTGCGGTTAAGTTCCCGGCGGCATATCTGGAAACGGTGCTGGAGCGGGCCATGTTAATGCGGGAAAATGATGAACGCAAAAAGGCAGCGCTGAAGCAGACTAGAGATCCCAGGGAGCTGGCATCGATTATGAAAGGGCTGTATTAAGCAAGCTTATAAATAAAGAGAAAAAACAAAGGAGAAGAAAATGATGAGAAAAAGTGTGAAAGCGGTATTTTGTGTACTTATGGCGGCTGGTCTTATGGCAGGCTGCGGAGCGGGAAACAAGCCTTATCCGGCAAAGGATATCCAGTTCTATATCAGCGCGGATGCAGGCGGCGGAACCGATGGAATCGCAAGAAAGATTACCCAGATCGTGGAAGCAAATTCCGATGCCAAATTCTATATGGTAAATAAACCGGGTGTAAATGATTCCGTGGCAGCCAGTCTCTGTATGGATGCGAAGCCGGACGGATATACCATCTGCAACGCAAACTACAGCTCCGCAGTCAGCGCAGTTTATAACCAGATTGTAGACAACTATTCCATGGACCGCCTGGCTCCGATCGCCATGGTAACGGAGGAAAGCGATGCTATCATGGTAAGCAAGAACGCTCCGTTCAAGACCTTTGAAGAGATGATCGAGTATGCGAAGGCCAATCCGGGCAAGGTGAAGGTAGCCGACCAGGGCATTGGCTCCCGCGTTTACCTGATCCTGAACAAGCTGGAAGAGCAGTACGGCATCGAGTTCAACAAGATTTCCTACAGCTCCTCCGCGCCTCAGCGGGAAGCGATGTTAAACGGCGAGGTAGACATGGCGCTTACCAGCCTGGGCGATTTCGCGGCTGTGTTAAACAGCGGCGATGCAATCGGTATCTGCGAGTTCAGCAGCGTTCGAAATGCGACCTATCCGGATGTTCCGACCTGTATCGAACTTGGCATGGATGAAAGCTTCCTGTCCGGTTCCTTCCTCTTCGTGGCAGCGCCGGCAGAAGTACCGGAAGAAGTGGTGTCCTATCTGCAGGCAGAATTCCAGAAGGCGGTAGAGAGCGACGAGTTCAAGGAGTGGACGGCAACCGTAGGCGTTACCCCGCACTTCATGACCAATGATGAGGTGAAGACCTTCATTGACGGACTGCAGGAGAAGGATTTCAAGGCGCTGGACGACCTGAAGGCCCAGGGACTGATTCAGTAATTCATTTATTAGCTGCCGGCAGGCGGGACACGTCTGCCGGCGGCATATCCAAGGAGAATGGACATGAAAAAATATCTCAGAAAAGAAGTTATGACACCCGTGGCGGTATTTGCGTTCCTAATCGCGTATGTGATGGAAGCGATGAAAAACTCGGCACCTGTGATTGACGGTGTTCCCCAGGAATCCTTCTTTCCGCTGCTCATCTTTATCTTCGGCATCCTTGCAGATGTTTTCCTTTTAAAGGATGCGGTGAAGCTTGCGAATCAGGAAGGGGAACGGAAAAAGGATGGAGAGAGGAAGCCGGTCAGCTTCAAGCCTTTCTACGTAGTTTTGGCGGCAGGCCTGTTTATCTTCCTGTTTGATATCCTGGGCTTCCTGCTGACGGCGCCGTTCTTTGTGTTCGCCATGATGCTGATCTATGACGACCGGCCCCAGCAGATTCCGCGGAAGATCCTCTTCTCGGCCCTTATTACGGCAGTCATCTACATCCTTTACACCTATGTATTTGAGATCAATTTCCCACAGATTTGGAGGTAGCTTATGGACGCTCAAATGATTCTCGGTGCAGTCGCACAGGTCTGCACCCCTCTTAACCTGCTGTATCTGTTTGTAGGCTTCTTTGTAGGCGTTATCTTCGGCGCGATGCCGGGCCTGACCTCGACACTGGCAATCGCCCTGCTCCTGCCGATGACCTACTCCATGCCTCTGACCAGCGCACTGGTGATGTGCATGGGCGTATATATGGCAGGCATCTATTCCGGCTGTATCACAGCCATCACCATCAACATCCCCGGCACCCCCGGCGCAGTCATGACCAGCATTGAGGGCCATGAGATGATGCGGCGCGGTGAGGGGGCCAAGGCCATCGGCCATGCAACCATCGCCTCCTCGATCGGCGGAGCCGTCGGAGCCCTTCTTTTAATCTTCATCTCCCCGCTGGCGGTAAAGCTGGCCCTGATGGTGCGCACCCCAGGCAAGTTCTCCCTGGTATTCTTCGCGCTGGTGGTTATGGTTATCATCAGCAAGAATAAGAACAAGGCTCTGATCTCCTTAGCCTTTGGTCTGGCATGCGCGACCATCGGCGTGGATAAGTTAAAGACCGTTTCCCGCCTGACCTTCGGCATGACACAGCTGGTGGAGGGCATCGATACCACCACCCTGATTGTAGGCGCATTCGCCATCAGTGAGATCATCTCCCAGGCTATGGTGAGCAATGCGGAGTATGAGAAGCTTGGCGAGGCAGCGAACAAGCTGAAGTTTAAGAGAAAGGACTTCTTCCCGTCGTTAAAGGAGCTGAAGGAAGTCGGAATCCTTACCTATATCAAATCCACCATCATCGGTTTCTTCATCGGCGTGCTCCCGGGAGCAGGCGCATCCATGGCAAGCTTCGTTTCCTATGCGACGGCACAGAGCTCCAGCAAGCATCCGGAGAAGTTCGGGACCGGGCATCCGGTCGGCATTGCAGCTCCGGAGTGCGCGAACAATGCGGTCTGCGGCGGCGCTCTGGTGCCGATGCTGACCTTAGGCATTCCGGGGGATGGAACGACCGCTGTCCTGCTGGGCGTGTTCCTGGTTTATGGTATCGTACCCGGACCGAACCTGTTAACGACCCGGATGGCAGAGCTGGCGCCGATGTACATCGCGTTATTTATTTCGGCTTCTATCCTGATGCCGTTGTCCTTATATCTGTTTGGACCGTATTACTTAAAGATTGTAAGAATCAACCGGCTGGTGCTGTACAGTGCCATCTCCCTGGCGGCCATCCTGGGCGTGTATGCAGCAACTGCATCCGTATTCCAGATGGGCATTGCCCTGGCGGTGGGAGTAGCGATGTACTTCTTAAAGAAGGAGGGCTATGCGCCAGTGCCGTTCATCCTGGGTGTTATCCTGGGGCCGCTGTGTGAACAGTACCTAAGAACTACGATCACTCTTGGAAACGGCAATCTGGGAATCTTTTTTACCGAGCTGGACAGCTTATTCTTCCTGGTGCTGACGGTTATCTTTGCAGTATGGCTGCCAAGACTGAATAAGAAGAGCGAGAAGGCCAGCGTGAATGCTTAAGCTTGTCATTTAAAATCAAATAATTTCTCTCGAAAACCGTCAGGACGGAGCTGCACAGCCCCCTTCTGGCGGTTTTCCTTTCTTTATTCTTCCCCCAAAGTATGCTATACTAAACCTATATG
>JAUNPZ010000125.1 GCA_030536455.1 Lachnospiraceae bacterium
TCCACTTATGGGTAATCGGCGGACATCACGAGGACGAGCTGCCATTTAACAAGGCCGGCTACAACATCGTTTGGACCGATGACGTAAAGCCATACAAGAAGAGAAAGGTTCGTATCTTAAACGGCGGCCACACCTCTATGGTATTAGGCGCATATCTGTACGGTTTAGAGACTGTAGGACAGTGCTTAAAGGATGAGACCGTAAATGCTTACTTAAAGAAGTGCCTGTTTGATGAAATCGTTCCTACCTTAGGAAATACCGAAACCGACATCAAGTTTGCCGAGGCGGTTCTGGAGCGTTTCTCCAACCCATTCATCAAGCATATGCTGTTAAGCATCGCATTAAACTCCGTAAGCAAGTTCCAGGTTCGTGTACTGCCGACCATCTTAGAGTACAAGGAGAAATTCGGCAAGTATCCGGAGGCTCTGACCTTCTCCATGGCCAGCTTGATCGCATTCTACCGCACCGATAAGGCAAACGATGGTGAGGAGATCATGAGCTTTATGAAGACTGCTTCCGTAGAAGAGATCATGAAGAGAGAAGACTACTGGCATGCAGACTTAACCGACATGATTCCTATGGTTCAGGAATACTATAACCTGATTGAAGAGCAGGGTATGGCAAAGGCTTACAAGGTTGTATTAGGAAAGTAATAGAGCCGGCTATCGCTGACAATTGCGTATCAGTTGTTTTTTGTACAATTTATCCCCTATAAAAAGGAAACCGCCTCGGATGTCCCTCCGGAGGCGGTTTCCTTTTTTAAATGGGTCCGAATAGAATCTGGGTATCTCCGCATAGATTAGAGATGATGGTCCGGGGAGCAATCGGAATATGAAGCTTGGAAAATCGGTATATCATGTTACTGGAAGATGCAGTTGGAGCCTGGCGGGCTGTCTGGCAGCCCTGGCCCTTTTCCTCCTGTCCGGTATGTCCGCACCGGAAACGGTGGATGTGGACAGCGGGGGCAGCCATCAGGAGCTGCGCGGCCTTGGAAAAACCATTGCCCTTACCTTTGACGACGGCCCACATGAAACCTGGACCCCTCTTCTTTTAGATGGCCTGAAGGAACGGGGCGTGAAGGCCACATTTTTCCTGATGGGGGAAAATGTGGAAGGGAAGGAGGAGATTGTGAAGCGCATGGCGGCAGAGGGACATCTGATCGGCAACCACAGCTACTGCCATGTGCAGCTTACCAGGGAGAGCATGGAGCAGGTGTGCGTGGACTTTGAGCGGACCGGGCAGATGATTGAAGCGCTGACGGGAAAACGTCCGTCCTATGTGCGTCCGCCTTATGGGGACTGGAACGAGGAGCTGGAGTGCAGAACGAACCTGACCACGGTTTTGTGGGATGTGGACAGCCTGGACTGGAAGCTTAAGAACCGGAGCCGGATTGTGGAGAAGGTCTGCCGGGAGGTGGAGGATGGGGATATTATTCTGATGCATGATATCTTTCAATCTTCCGTGGAAGCGGCGCTGGATATCGTGGACCGGCTGGCCGGGGAGGGCTGGCAGTTTGCGACGGTGGATGAGATGGTGATTGACTGAAGATATAAAATGAGATTTTTTCAATAAAATAGAAAGAAAAATGGGATTTTCAGAACAGGAAACAAAATAAATCCTGAAAAATGAGAAAACATAGTTGAACGAAAGAACAGAACGTGTATAATAAGGGTATAAGAAGAGAAAATCCCGCGGCAGAAAGGAAGCATGGACATGACAAAATATATTGAAAATGTGAATGCATATTTGTCTCGCATGAAAATCAAACAGACATATGTCAGCTTGAAAACCGGAATCGATGCAAAAAAGCTGTCCCGCATATTGACAGGGGTACAGGATATCAACAGCGCGGATATGGAGAAGATAGCAGCCGCACTTGGGCAGAAGGTGGAATTTTTCCTGCAGGAGGATATCCAGATTCCGCAGATTGAGGATTTTATGCCGGAGAAGATTTCTTTTTATGCCGGGCATCCGACCGCTCGTCAGGAAGAGATTGCGGAAAAGCTGGTAAAGCTGATGGAAAATATGGATGAAGTGCTGAGTGCAAAGCATCGTTTCTTAAATATATCAGGAGAGTAGCGAATGAATGCAGAACGTTTGAGGAAAATAATGGAATACAGTGATACCAACCGGGAGGATATGCTGGCGAAGGTAAAGAGTTTTTATTCCTTTGCAGGGATGAACCGCGATAAAGAGGTTTTGAATATCATGCAGATTGTGCGCCCATCCTTTCAGAAGAAGGGATACCTGGTCTTCGAAATGCCGTTTGCAGATGAGGAGATTGGCGCGCTTTGCTACAAGGGGGATGGCCTGGGATATATTGTGCTGAACACCTCGCTTCCGAAGGTGAATGTTAATTTTGCAGTGTGTCATGAATTGTATCATGTATTTTTTCAGAAGCATGTATTCCGGACGAAGATAGAATTTGCAAATGAACATTATTATGAATATGAAGAAGAGTATGCGGCAAATTTGTTTGCAGGTATGCTTTTGATGCCGGAGGACAGTTTTCGATTCATGTACAGGAAGTTCCGGGAGGAGTCTGCGAATGATGAGAAGGAAACCTTGCTCCGGCTGATGAGTTATTATGAGGCTCCATATATGGCAGTCCTGATTCGCAGCTATGAGCTGCGCCTGCCGGAGGAAGAAACCATCTCAAAGGCATTACTGAATACGGAAAAAAAACAGATCCGGGAGAAGCTGAATGATTTGTGGCTGGATGACCGGATTCTGGATGCGACAAAGAAGGATGATTATAAACATCTGGAAGCAGCGGTAGAACATTTTGGAAAGGAATGCGTGAGGGATGCTTATATAAAAGAAAGAACGCTTCAGAAGGTGCTTTTGAATATGCGGGCCCTTTATGCCGGTATAAAGGGGGAGTAGCAGATGGAGAATGGTTATACGGAAAATCCCGGAAATCTGTCAGAGATACTTCCTTTTGTCATTACAGACGGGCGGGCGGCAGCGGCCGAGATGCTGGAGAGACGGAAATGCTTTTTTTATGATGCCTGTTCGTTCCGGAGACATGCGAATTTGAATCCGGAGGAGGCCGGGTATCTTTTAGAATACATAAATCAGCAGGATGGCACGGTCATTCTTACAAGGGGCATTTTGATGGAGCTGGCATCCCGCAGCGGCGTGCTGAATCCGGAATATATCGCATATATCCGCAGTATGAATCACGCCGGAATCACGGTACTGGTCATTTTTGAGGAGGATTTGTTTGAATTGATGGAAATTGCATTCAGTACGCATGCTGCGGTCAACCGGTATCTGTGCTGGGCTGTGAGAACCTTAAAGGGTCCGGTCAGCGCCATTAGCGAAATGCTGGAGCGCAACCGGGACGTATATGATGAGGTGATAAAGGGAATGCGCCTGGAGCAGAGCAGTATTTACAGGCATTTTTTTGCGGCGGCCAGAGCGGCGAAGGTATCCGGCGATGATTTGGGAGAGGAACTGCTGGCGGTGTGTCTGCATGTACTGACCCAGCTGCCGGGAGAAGAGGATGGGAAATTCTGTATAATCACCGATGACAAAGGAGCCGCAGCGAAAATTGATTCCTTGTTTAAGAAGACGGCAAGGCAGTATCGCGGAAAGCATATTATCCTGTACAGCACACCCAAGCTGGTGCAGATACTCTTCCGGGAAGGGATTTTGACGGAAAAAGCGCAGATAGAGAAGCTTTTAGGCGCGGGTACAGAAGGAAATATTGCGGTGCTGGGAATCCGTATCTTTGATCTACGAAGCCGGGAGCTTTCTATGGGAAAGGAAGCGCTTGCAAGCCTCATCATGCAGCCGAATGGAATCCATATTATCTTTTAAGCAAAATCCGCAGAAAGCAATTTTCCAACACGCTCTGGCGTTTTCAAATGGAATATGCTATAGTATGGTTAGTTGACGAGGAAAATTCAGAAACAGCAGGGGGAGCAGCGTTTTTTTGCTCCGCAAAAGGGAAAGGAAGTAAAGAATATTATGAAGGAAACTGCATTAGTAATTATGGCGGCAGGGATCGGAAGCCGGTTCGGGGGAGGCATCAAGCAGCTCGCTCCGGTGGGACCAAACGGCGAGATTATTATGGATTACTCGATTCACGATGCCCTGGAGGCCGGATTTAATAAGATTGTGTTTATCATCCGCCGGGATCTGGAGAAGGATTTCAAGGAGATTATCGGAAACCGGATTGAGAAGCTGGCGAAGGTGGCCTATGCGTATCAGGAGATTTCGGACCTTCCGGAGGGATTTTCGGTTCCGGAGGGAAGAAAGAAGCCATGGGGAACCGGCCAGGCCGTGCTTACGGTGAAGAATCTGGTAAAGGAGCCGTTCCTGGTAATCAATGCGGATGATTACTACGGCAAGGAGGCTTTCCGGAAAATCCATGATTACATGGTGGAGACCATGGATGAGTCAAAGGATGTTTATGATATGTGTATGGCGGGCTTTGTTCTGTCCAATACCTTAAGCGAGAACGGAAGCGTGACCAGAGGTGTCTGCGAGGTTAATGAAGACGGTACCTTAAAGCAGGTAACGGAAACCTACAACATCCGTATGGAGGCAGACGGCCTTCACGCAGAAACTGAAAGCGGAGAGCCGGCGCCGGCAAGAGCGGAGCAGCCGGTATCCATGAATATGTGGGGACTTCCGCCGGCCTTTTTGGATGAGCTGGAGAAGGGCTTCCCGGAATTTTTAGCGAATATTCCGGAGGGCAATCTGAAGGCGGAGTACCTGCTTCCGAAGATTATCGATAAGCTGGTAAAAGAGGGCAGGGGCACGGTTCAGGTCCTGGATACCCAGGATAAATGGTTCGGCGTGACCTATCAGGAGGACAAGGAAGCGGTTGTGGCCGCTATCCGGAAGCTGATTGCGGATGGAGCTTACAAGGAAAAGCTGTTTGACTGATGAAAATAAAACAGACCGGCTGGCAGTTTTCAGCCAGCCGGCGCAAAGGGCATGAGGAGACCCCGGTTAAACTGCAGCCGGGGTAATTATGAAAAATCTATGTGCAATTTGTCTAATTGAAGAAAGCTTTTCAATAACTTTCTATGCAATTAGTATAAAAAACAGATATGAACAAAATGTGAATAAAGTGTAAATAGATTATGAAATATAGTAACCGTGAAGGTACAGGGCCGTCACAAAACAGGTCGGAAAATGGAGGTAATATGGCAGAAGAGAAAAAGCGGAAAACGTTAGTGATTGGACATAAAAATCCGGACACGGATTCGATTTGCTCGGCAATCTGCTATGCAAATCTGAAGCGTGAAGTGACCGGAGGTGTGTATGAGCCGGGGCGCGCCGGGCATGTGAATTCGGAAACCCAGTTTGTTCTGGATTATTTTGGCCAGGAGAAGCCGAAGCTGGTTAAAACGGTCCGGACGCAGGTGAAGGATATCGAAATTCGTGAAACGAAAGGGGTCAGACGGGACATTTCTTTAAAGAAGGCGTGGAACCTGATGCAGAAGGCCAATGTGGTGACGCTGGCGGCTGTGACGGAGAGCGGACTGCTGGAGGGACTGATTACGGTAGGAGACATCACCAAGTCCTATATGAATGTGTATGACAGCAGCATCCTGTCCAAGGCAGTGACCCAGTATTCCAATATCGTGGAGACCCTGGAGGGTGTGATGGTAATCGGTGACCAGAAGGCCTATTTTAATGAAGGAAAGGTTCTGATCGCGGCAGCGAATCCGGATATGATGGAGTTTTACATCGAACCCCATGACCTGGTCATCCTGGGCAACCGGTATGAGTCCCAGCTTTGCGCCATTGAGATGGAGGCAAGCTGTATCATCGTCTGCGAGGGCGCGGGAGTGTCCATGACGATTAAGAAGCTGGCGATGGAGAGGGGCTGCAGCATCATTACCACCCCTTACGATACCTACACGGCGGCCCGCCTGGTCAATCAGAGTATGCCAATCAGCTATTTTATGAAGACGGAGCATCTGATTACCTTCGATGAGGAGGATTTTATCGATGATATCAAGGATGTGATGGCCAGCAAGCGTCACCGTGATTTCCCGATTCTGGACAAGAACGGTCTTTACAAGGGCATGATTTCCCGCCGGAATCTGTTAGGCGCCAGGGGCAAGGCTGTGATCCTGGTAGACCACAACGAAAGGGGACAGGCGGTGGACGGTATCGAGGGAGCCGACATTCAGGAAATCATCGACCATCACAGACTGGGCGCGGTGGAGACCATCTCGCCGGTATATTTCCGGAACCAGCCTCTGGGCTGTACTGCTACAATTGTGTACCAGATGTACCGGGAAGCCGGAAAGACGGTGGAGCCGAAGATTGCGGGACTTTTGTGCAGCGCCATTATTTCGGATACCCTGCTGTTCCGTTCCCCGACCTGCACGGCAGTGGACAAGGCGGCGGCCATGGAGCTGGCGTCAATCGCCGGGATTGAAATTGAGGCCTATGCCGGAAAGATGTTTGCGGCAGGCAGTGATTTAAAGGGCAAGACGGATAAGGAAATTTTTTATCAGGATTTCAAGCGTTTTGCGGCCGGGAAGGTGACCTTCGGCGTGGGCCAGATCAGCTCGATTAATGCGGAGGAGCTGAATGAACTGAAGAGCCGGATGCTTCCTTATCTGCAAAAGGCCATCCAGGAGCATGGAACGGACATGATGTTCTTTATGCTGACCAACATCCTGACGGAATCCACCGAGCTTCTGTGCGAGGGCCAGGGCGCAGAGCAGCTCATCGTTAAGGCATTCCATGTGGATTCGGAAAATGGAGAAGGTCTGGTTCAGGGCCAGATTGTGAAGCTGCCTGGCGTGGTGTCCAGAAAGAAGCAGCTTGTGCCGGGCATTATGATTGCAGAGGAGTAGGCAGAGGATGAAGAAGCTGGAAAGGAATCCGGAAAAAAATCCGGGAAAGAAGACAGAAAAAGAAACGGGAAAAAATCCGGAAAAGAAACCGGAAAAGAGAATGGAAAAGAATCGGAAAACCGAAAAAAAGCCGGAGAAGAGCCTGGGACGGAAAAGCGAAGCCGGAAAAAAGCAGTCTCCCGTTAATCTCCATGAGAAGGAGGCCTGGCGTCCGGGCAACATGCTGTACCCGCTTCCGGCTGTTATGGTAAGCTGCGCGCGTCCGGGGCAGAGGCCGAATATCATCACGGTTGCCTGGGCGGGAACCACCTGCTCTTCGCCGGCCATGGTTTCCATCTCGGTCCGCAGGGAACGGTATTCCTATGACATTATCAAGGAGACCGGAGAATTTGTAATCAACCTGGTTCCGAAGGACCTGGTATATGCCACCGATTACTGCGGCGTCCGTTCCGGCCGGGATGTGGATAAATTCAAGGAGATGAAGCTGACGCCGCTTCCCTCCGGCCATATCGGAGCGCCGGGAATTAAGGAAAGCCCGGTGAATATCGAGTGCAAGGTGAAGGCGGAGGTGCCGTTGGGAAGCCATGATATGTTCGTGGCGGAGGTCATGGGCGTAACGGTGGATAAGGCATTTATCGATAAAAACGGAAAATTCCATCTGAACGATATCGGGCTGACGGCCTACTCCCACGGTGAATATTTCGAATTGGGAGAAAAAATCGGAAGCTTTGGATATTCTGTGAAGAAGAAATAAGGTAACGATAAGGAATGGAAGCGTTACGAAGCAAGAATGCAAGGAGGAAAGGTAAGTGAAACCGAATATTACTTTGATTGGCATGCCTTCATCTGGAAAGAGTACCATCGGCGTGCTTTTGGCAAAGCGTCTGGGCTACTCATTCGTGGATGTGGATATTGTGATTCAGGAACGGGAAGGCCGTCTGCTGAAGGAAATCATTGCGGAAGAAGGGATGGATGGCTTCCTTCGGGTAGAGGACCGGGTAAATGCCAGTCTGGATGTGCGTAAATCCGTTATCGCGCCGGGCGGCTCCGTTATCTACGGATTCAAGGCCATGGAGCATCTGAAGGAAATCAGTGAGATTGTCTACTTAAAGATGAGCTACGAGGAGATGGAGCGCCGAATCGGCAATGTAGTAGACCGGGGCGTAGCCTTAAAGCCCGGTTTTACCCTTCGGGATTTATATAACGAAAGAGTTCCCCTGTATGAACACTATGCGGACATCGTGGTAGATGAGCGCGACTGCTTCGAACCCGGCGAAACCGTAGACAAGCTGCGCGCCCTGATGGAGCAGAAGCTGGCCGCCGAGAAGGAAGAGCTGGATAAGATGCTGAATCTTCTGAAGGGCGGGGCGGAGAATCA
>JAUNPZ010000126.1 GCA_030536455.1 Lachnospiraceae bacterium
GAGCAACTCATTTATGATATCACATCGTTTCGAGTTTGTCAACAACTTTTTTATTTATTTTTCGAGGCTTTTCGAACCGATTCGATTCTTTCTCTTCCTCGATGCCGCCTTGTTTTCAGCAGCGAGTTATATAATAGCACTCCATCCGGCAAATGTCAACCGGTTTTTTCACTTTTTTTCATTCTTTTTGTTTTTTCGCGATTATATACTTGGACTTTGGGCACAGCCCGCCATTCGGAATCTGTGGGGCCCTCCACCGCGTATCCCGAATGGCGGAAAGGATTGTGAACCCCCGAAGTGCGGAAGCATCCGAGAAAATTCACTCCGGGGCGCAAAAAATCCATGCAGAAACTGCAGCAACCAGCCTTGGCAATGTATGCCCTGGAGTGTGTTTCTGCATGGATTATCATTAATTGTTCTTTATGAATTCACTGGTTCTGAGTGCAACGTTCTCCTGAAGATTCCGGTAGAAAAACTGATAATCGTACAAATGATAAACGCCATCCTCAAACATGCTCAGCGTCGGCGGATAATCCTGTGGAGTAATGGCATCGTCCACCTTCAGAGTTCCCCGCGTCTCGTCCAGATACGCGCCGGTAAGCTGCGGAATCTCCGTCTGGATCGTCCCGCTGTAGTCCGTAAAGCATGCACCCTTATTCAGGGATGCGTCCGCATAGGTGTTGTCTGTACGCCAGTTTAACGGATTGATTCCCAGCGTGCTCTTGGGCACGATTGCGGAATAATCGGTGGATTTGCTTTCTGTATTAAAGGATACAATCACTCCGGTGTCAGAGGCAGATTCCGCCATCTTCAGATGGGGATATTTTTTCAAATCATAATCCGTAACCCTCCAGCCGATGGCATAGCATGCAATCAAACGTTCCTGAATGGACGGCTCATCAAAAAATTCCTCCATCAGGCGCAGGCACATATCCGCTCCCTGGGAAAAACCTGCCAGCACGAAGGGACGTCCGCCATTCTCATGCTCCAGATACCAGGAAAACGCCGCCCTTACATCCTCATAGGCCAAAGCAAAGTACGGCTCCTCCCCCGGCCCCTTGATATCATATACATCCATAGCGGCCTGACGGTAGAACGGCGCATACATGCGGCAGGTATCGGAATAGATGCCCCTTTCCATATTTAAAGCGCCTGTAAATGCCCGGTTTATCTTTGGATTATCCAGCGGCATGTTCAAACTTCCGCCTCTCGCGGAATAGACGGTGGGACAGACAAGGAAGCAGTCTGCCGGACGGTTTTCTTCCCTTTCCAGATACGCCCATGACTCCGGGTTCTGGTAATCGGTGGTCTCTCCATATGCCGTGACGGACAACATAATGCTGAAAATGAAAACAAGTACAAGTGACGGACAATTCTTTAAAAATCTTCTTTGTTTCATCGCATTTTCCTCTTTCCCACAGTATTTTCTTTCAGTATACCCTCTCATCCGCAGAAAATCAATCTTTCAGGCAATAAAGTTTTTGTTTTATGACTGCTCCGCCGCTTCCTCCCCGGATTCCAGAGTAAACCAGAATCGAACTCCGCCCTCTGCATTTTCCACTCCGCACTCTTTTTTATGGGAATCCATGATGGCCTTTACGATAGAAAGCCCGATGCCGCTTCCGCCGTATGCTCTGGTTCTGGCCTTGTCCACCTTATAGAACTTTGTCCACAGGTTCGGAAGGTCTTCCTCCGGAATCGGCGTTCCCGTGTTAAAGATAGAAAACAGCACCTCCCCGTTTCTCTTTTCCAGATGAATGGCAATTCTCCGTTCCCCGCCCACATGATTCAGCGCATTATTCAGATAATTCGTCACAACCTCTTCGATTTTAAATTCATCCGCCCACACAAAGCAGGCCTCCTGCTGGTCGAACGTGACCTGCGCGCCGCTTTGTCCAATCAGAATGTGCGCCGCAGAAAGCACGCCCCGCACCAGCTCCGTCAGGTCGAAACGGTCCATGATCGGCGTATCCTTTCCCGATTCCAGCGCGCTCAGCGTCAAAAGCTGCTTCACCATCCGGTTCATCTTGTTCGCTTCGTCCATGATAACGCCGCAGTAATAGTCCCGGTTCTCCGGGTCCTCGGCCATCCCTTCCGTCAGTCCCTCTGCATATCCCTGAATCAGGGCAATGGGCGTTTTCAGTTCGTGGGACACGTTCGCGATAAAGTCCTTCCGCATCTCGTCAATCTGTGTTTTTTCCTCGATATCCTGCTGAAGCTGCAGATTGGCCGTCTTCAGCTCTCCGATATTTTCCTTCAGCCGGTCAGACAGCGCGTTCATGCTGTGTCCCAAAACACCGATTTCATCGGAAGCGTTGCCCTCGTAATGGGCTTCAAAATCCAGATTGCTCATCCGCTCGGAAAGATTGGTGAGGGACAAAATGGGAGATGTAATCATCTTCGTTGTAAAATAAATCAGGATACTGCCGCCGGCCAGCACGGCCAGTCCCACATAGGCCAGAAAACGATTCGAAAGAACCGCACTTTCCCGGATGCTGGCTACCGGCATGGACATGATGAAGCTGGTGCTGTTATCGGAGAAAAATCCCCAGCATTCCAGATAAAAGGACTGATTTCTGGGGTCAAAGCTCTGCTGGATGGTGTACTGCTCCGTCTTTGCGACCACCTCAAAGGGATGCTCATTTCTCCCAAGCACATTTCGAAGGAAACGTTCGCTCAGATAGTCGCCCCGGCGCTCGTTGGAGATCACCGTTCCCTTGGCGCTGTCCATAATCAGAAGCGTAATGTTCGAGGTTTCATTCAGCTCCCGGATGGTCCGAATCCAGTCCGGCTCCGCTGCCTCCTCCGCCTTCTCCGCGCCTTCCCGCTTCTGCTCCTCATAGGCATGAAATTCCTCTGCCAGATTGCGTCCCGCATCCTGCTCATTTCCCAGAATCCGGTCCACCTGCATATAAGCCTGCTCCAGGTCCTTCACCTTTTCCGCCATGTAAAACCGTTCCAGCCACCAGTTATTCACCCCCCACAGAATCAGAATCATGGCAGTCATCAGACCGATAAAAATAAGGGTAAAACGGACCCGTATTGAATGCTTCATCCCGTCACGCTCCTACTTCAAACTTATAGCCCATGCCCCAGACGGTCTTAATGTAATCGCCCTTTTCTCCCAGCTTGCTCCGCAGCTTCTTCACATGGGTGTCGATGGTCCGGGCATCCCCAAAATAGTCATAGTTCCACACATTATTCAGGATTTTCTCCCTGGAAAGTGCCAGCCCCTGGTTTTCCACAAAATAATTCAAAAGTTCAAATTCCTTGTAGCTTAAATCAATCGGTGCTCCGTCGATGGTCACCTGTCTGGCTGCCTTGTCGATGCAGATTCCGCCTACATTCAGCACATCTGCGCTGATTCCTTTGGACCGGCGGAGAATGGCCTCCACCCGCGCCACCAGGATTTTAGGGCTGAAGGGCTTGGAAATGTACTCGTCTACCCCTAATTTAAAGCCCTGCAGTTCGTCCTGCTCCTCACCTCTGGCCGTCAGCATGATAATCGGCACATCAGAATGCTGGCGAATCGCCTTGCACACCTCCCAGCCGTCCATCTTCGGCATCATCACATCCAGAAGAATCAGGGCGATGTCCTTCTGCTGGAAGAAAATATCCACTGCCTCCTCACCGTCTGCCGCTTCCACCACCCGAAATCCTTTAATCGTCAAAAAATCCTTCACCAGCTTCCGCATCCTGGCCTCATCATCTACCACCAATACCTTTAAAGCTTCCATTTATCCCATCTCTCTTTCTTACCGCACAGCAGCCGGAACCGGACGCTGCCTTGTTTTTCTGCGATATTGTCATTTTCAAGCGTTACCTCTTTTCTACTATTTTAACAGCTTTTATCTGGTTTTTCTATAAGTTCACAGACATTTCACAGTTGGACAGGAAACCGGCTTCCGAAAAATAAAAAATCCCTGTCTCAGCAAAACCGCAGACTGCCGCAGCATCCTCTTCGTCTTGCTAAAACAGGGATTCTTTATTTTCATTCATTATCTCAGCTCAGTGGTAGGAATGTTGTCCATATCGTCAAATGCCTGGTTCTCGCCGCCCATCGCCCAGATGAAGGTGTAGTTGGAGGTACCAGCGCCGGAGTGAATGCTCCAGGATGGGCTGATCACCGCCTGCTCATTCTGCATTACGATGTGACGGGTTTCCTTGCCCTCTCCCATCATATGGAATACCACATTATCCTGCGGAATCTCAAAATACATATAGATTTCCATACGTCTCTCATGGGTGTGGCTTGGCATGGTGTTCCATACGCTGCCTGGCTCTAATGCGGTCATACCCATGGATAACTGGCAGGTAGGCAGTACGTCCGGATGGATGAACTGGTTGATGGTACGCTTATTTGCGGTTTCCATCGCGCCTAACGGTCTCTTTACTGCCTTATCGATTGGCAGATAGGTGGTCTTGTATGCACAATGAGCCGGTGCACTTACCATGTAGAACTTAGCCGGGTTGGAAGCGTCATCACTGGAGAATGTAACCTTCTTGGTTCCCTGGGTAATATATAAGCAGTCCTTGTAATTCATATGGAAGGTTTCGTCATCTGCCTTGATGGTGCCGGCGCCGCCGATGTTGAAGATACCAATCTCTCTTCTCTCCAGGAAATAGCTGGTTCCGAAGTTTGCCCAAACATCGATGCCCTTGTCGATGAAAACTTCCTCGGTAGTCGGCATACAGCCTAAGGTTACCATACGGTCAACGTGGGAGTAAACGGCTACAACCTCGTTTGCTACATACAGGTTCTCAATTAAGAATTCATTGCGGGTCTCCTCGGTGGTGTAACGCTTGAAATCTCTCTGATTACAGGAATAACGAATGTCCATTGAAATAACTCCTCCTTAATAGATAAATTTGATAATTTCTGCACGCGAAGGCCTGCCGGTCTCCGGGCATTTTCTGTTACTTACAATGTATCATAGGGCGTGAGGAAAAACAAGTGGTTTTCAAAAAGTTTTTATACAAATCCAGAATTTTGTATTCAAACCCTGTGTTTTATATACTTTTATTCCTTCACCTTATAAACAACCTGGTAAATCTCCTTTTTATAAGGCAGAAAATCCTCCTCTGACACCGGTTCCGGGCAGCTCATCACCCACAGCGGAATCGGCCGGTCGCCCTCCTTCAGCGGCATCTGTTCATAATAAAAGGAATTGGTGCAGAAACCGCACCGCTTATAGAAGCCTTCTCTCCGCCCGGTCATGGGGTCTTCCTCCGTCACCGGCTCTATTTCCAGAAACAGCGGCTTTCCTTTTTCCCGTCCCTCTGCTTTACATTCCTCCAGCAAACGTCGGCCATGTCCCTTCCCGCGGCTCGCCTCTGTCGTTGCCAGATGCTCTAAAAACAGGCAGGAATCCAGCTCCCAATACCCCAAAAAGGAAATGACTGCTCCCGTCTCCTCATCCCGAATCACACGAATCCGATACCTGGGATGCGCAAAGGTCTCCCTCTGCCCCTCCCGGCTCCGGCGCTCGATGGCCTGAAAGGCCTCCTCATAAATCGGATATATCTCATCAAAATATGGCATCCGCTGCACCGTCACCCTTACCAGGTCCCCCGGCTGTTTTCCAATCTTCTCCCGGATATCTTTTCGGATTCCGATGATATAGCAGATGGAACCGTCCGGATTTTTCACTCCCATATTGACCACGCTGCCGTCATACGGCTCCCCGTCAAAGGTTACATGAACCTTGGCGCGGCCTTTTCCAAACTCTTTCCGCACATCATACGGAAATGCAACGTAGGCTCCGTTTTTATCCGGCACACTGCAGATTTCCGTTTCATATTCATATCGTTTTTGATTCATCAAATTCTCCTTTTCCATTTCCCGGCAGTTCCATGCCTTCCGGTTCCATCAGCCGACGTTCTCCTTCACGCAGGCCAAAAAACGCTCCCCGTATTTCTGATATTTGAACTCGCCCACACCGGTCACCTCAAGCATCTCCGCCTTTGTCTGAGGCTTCAGCACGCACATATGGGTCAGCGTCTTATCCGAAAATACAATATAAGGCGGCACCTTTTCTTCCCTTGCAATCTCCGTCCGCAGCGCGCGCAGCTTCTCAAACAAGGTTTCATCTGCCTCCGTAAATTCCGCCCCCGAAACACCGGATAAGCCAGCCGCACCGGCTGCCAGACCCTTCCGGCTCTTCTTTTTCTTTCCGGTACCGGCCGCTCCATTTTCCGGATGAGCGGCTTCCTTCGCCATCTTCATGACGATGCTTTCCTCCTCATCCAGCAGCGCCCTTGTTTTCCCGGTCAGCTTGACGATGGCATATTCATCGCTGGTCACCGTCAGATATTCCTGCAGCTGCAGATGATTCATCACCTGTCTCAGCTTGTAATTCGGCACCTTGGCAAGGGCTCCGTAATAAGGATTTTCATTCATCCGGTAATTCCGTATCTTCACCGTATTGGCCCCGTGGACTGTATCGATGATTACATTGGTTCCGTATCTCTGCCTGCTGCTCTCCACACATCCGGCCAGCGCTCTGGCAATGTCCGTCACATCCACCTCTTCAAACTGGCTTAAGCAGTTGGAGCAGTTTCCGCAGTAATTGCTTCCATATTCCCCAAAATACCGCAGGATGTAATCCCGCAGACATTCGTTGGTAAAGCAGTAAAATGTCATCTTCTTAAGCCGCTCCCGGTCCCGTTCTCCCACGATTTCCCTGGTCACCGGGTCCAGCGCCTCATTGTCCTGGTTGTGGTCGATGAAAAACTGATTGGTAATCACATCCTGGCCGCCGTAAAGCAGGATGCACTCCGCCGGTTCCCCATCTCGTCCCGCTCTTCCGGCCTCCTGATAATAGGATTCCATATTTTTCGGCATATTATAATGAATTACGAACCGGACATTAGACTTATCGATGCCCATGCCAAATGCATTGGTCGCCACCATAAGCTGCGCCCGGTCGTAGATAAATTCCTCCTGATTATGCTTCCGCTCTGCATCACTCAATCCGGCATGATACCGGGTCACGGAAAACCCATCCTGAATCAGCCGCCCGCAGACCTCCTCCACCACCTTTCTGGTCAGGCAGTAGATGATGCCGCTTTCCGACCTGTGCTGCTCCAGATAATCCACCACCGCACTGTATTTATCCTTCGGTGACTGAACCGAAAAATACAGGTTGGCCCGGTCAAAGCCCGTAGTCAGCACCACCGGGTCCTGCAGCATCAGAATATCCATGATATCATCCCGCACCTCGGCTGTGGCCGTAGCGGTAAACGCACTGACAATCGGGCGCACCGGAAGCTGTTCAATAAACTTTACAATCTTTAGATAGCTTGGCCGGAAATCCTGGCCCCACTGGGAAATGCAATGCGCCTCGTCAATGGTCACCATGGAAATCTTCACCTGCGGGTCCAGGGCGAACCGTAAAAAATCCTCCGACTCCAGCCGCTCCGGGGCCACATAGATGATCGGATACCGGCCGCACCGCGCCAGCTCCAGCACCTTGTAATACTGGGCTGCCGTCAGCGAGCTGTTAATAAACGCCGCTAAAATCCCCGCCTGGTTCAAGCTGCTTACCTGGTCCTTCATCAGGGAAATTAACGGCGATATCACCAGCGTGATTCCATCCAGCATCAGCGCCGGAATCTGGTAGCACAGGGATTTTCCGGCTCCGGTTGGCATAATTCCAAGCACATCACGGCCCTCCAGGATGCTTTTTATCAAGGTATCCTGGCCTTCGCGGAATGTGTCGTAGCCGAAGTATTGTTTTAGGATTTCGTATTGTGTCATATTTCTTTGTGTTCTCCTTTTGTCATCTGTTGTGTATCTGCCTGAATTGAACGATAATTTAGTGTATCACGATTTTTGCAGCTTTACAATTGGGATTCCGGTGGATTTGTCCCTTCCATGATATGCTTCCTCCATTGTTCTCGTTATCTTATCTGCACATTAGTTATAAGATACAAGGAAATGCATTATTATCTACCTTATAAATACGATATGGAGGTGTGGGATAATGATACGGTTACGGGTGCTTGATATACTGAAGCAAAGGCGGATGACAAAATACCGTCTGTATGTCCAGCTGGGAATGAGTTACCAGAATTTTAATAAGATGGTCAATAACGAAACGAAGTCCATCCGATATGAGAATATCGAAAAGCTGTGTATGGTATTAAACTGTACGCCGAATGATATCTTTGAGATCATTCCGGCTGA
>JAUNPZ010000127.1:0-5081 GCA_030536455.1 Lachnospiraceae bacterium
AGCCGATGGGGAACTCAGGCGCCATTCTCCAATATCACTCTGGACTGGACGGTTCCCGATGATATGGCAGAGATGAATGCCATCGTAGGCGGCCGGGAGATGGATTTTAAGTATAAGGACTGCAAGGCCGAGATGGATCTGGTAAATCGTGCCTTTATTGAGACGATGATTGAAGGCGATTCCAACGGACGCGGTTTCCAGTACCCGATTCCCACCTATTCCATCACCAGGGATTTCGACTGGTCGGACACGGAAAACAACCGTCTGTTATTTGAGATGACCGCAAAATACGGAACTCCGTATTTTTCAAATTACATAAACAGCGATATGGCTCCCAGCGACGTGCGAAGCATGTGCTGCCGCCTGCGTCTGGACCTTCGGGAGCTGAGAAAGAAGACCGGCGGCTACTTCGGTTCCGGCGAAAGCACCGGCTCGGTAGGCGTGGTGACCATCAACATGCCGCGCATCGCTTATCTGGCAAAGGATGAGGCCGATTTTTATAAGCGCCTGGACTATATGATGGACCTTTCCGCCCGCTCCTTAAAGACGAAGCGGGAGGTCATCAGCCGCCTTCTGGAGAATGGTCTGTATCCATACACCAAGCGCTACTTAGGATCCTTTAACAATCATTTTTCCACCATCGGCCTGATTGGCATGAACGAGGTGGGATTAAACGCCAGATGGCTGGGCGGCGATATGACGGATTCAAAGACGCAGCAGTTTACGAAGGATGTGCTGAATCATATGAGAGAGCGGCTGTCGGATTATCAGGAGAAATACGGCGATCTTTATAATCTGGAGGCAACTCCGGCGGAATCCACCACCTATCGTCTGGCCAAGCATGACCGGGAACGCTATCCGGATATTAAGACGGCCGGGAAGGAAGGAGACACCCCGTATTACACCAACAGCTCTCATCTGCCTGTGGATTACACCGACGATGTATTTGAAGCGCTGGATATCCAGGATGAGCTGCAGACCCTTTACACCTCCGGCACGGTATTCCATGCATTTTTAGGCGAGAAGCTTCCGGACTGGAGGGCGGCGGCGAAGCTGGTCCGCGCCATTGCAGAGAATTATAAGCTGCCGTATTACACCCTGTCGCCGACCTACTCCATCTGCAAAACCCACGGATACCTGGCCGGCGAGCAGTTCACCTGCCCGTACTGCGGGGAGAAGGCAGAGGTTTACAGCCGCATTACCGGCTATTACCGTCCGGTTCAGAACTGGAATGAAGGAAAGACCCAGGAGTATAAGAACCGGAAAACTTATACAGCCGTATTTGGCAAAAAGGAGAAGAACGCGCCGGAAATACAGGCGCAGATGACGCAGAAAACGCAGGCGGGTCCGGAACGGACCGCTTCTGCGGAATCTTCGGCCAGAATGAGCCGGTTCTATCTGTTTACCACCAAAACCTGCCCGAACTGCAGGGTGGCCAGGGAAGCGCTGCGGGATGTGGACTATGTTCTGGTAGATGCGGAGGAGAATCCGGAGATGTCAGAGCAGTTCGGCGTGATGCAGGCGCCGACCCTGGTGCAGATTAAGGACGGGGAAGTGAAAAAGTATGTGAACGCGTCCAATATCCGGAAATTTGCGGAGAGCAGGTAAAGCTTTTCAGCAATACGGAAGAGAACACAGGGCGTTTCAGGTGAAGGACGGGAAGAAGGTGACTTACGATGGGAGATATGCTGTTTTTTCTGATGGCCTGTCTGGGGCTGGCAGAAACGGTAGACTTGTTTATGGGAAAGGATTTTATTATTTTCTTCGGCAGCCAGGTGGAGGAGAAGGATTACGATACAAAAAAGGTATTTGCAGTAGAAAAGTGGCTGTTTGCGGCGGATACCATCGGCTGCTTCCTGCTGTCGAAGGGCGCTTTCCTTGGGTTTGCCGGGCAGATGACGGTGATCGTTCTGCTTCTGCTGACCCTGGCAGCTCATGGCTGGGTATTTAATAACGAGAAGTTTATGACAGAATCCGGGCTTCTTAAGAAGCAGAGGAAGAAGGAAGCGCGGATTGCGTGGAGGAACCGGAAGAAGGATAAGAAGTAAGAGAGAAGGAAACGAGCGCTTAAAGCCTGCGGACCCTGGCGGTCAGCAGCCTGCAGACGCTCGTTTTTTACATCACATGGACTGGCCGGGCTTCCCCTCCGCCTTCTCCACCGCCGTCCGAATGGCCTTTAAAAGCAGGGTGGAGGTGTATTTCTGTTCGGCCTGATAGGTGACGGAATCCAGGGACTGGGATTTCAGAATCTGTCCGGCCAGATTCTGCATGGCGGGCTCCACCAGCGGATACATGGCGGCCACGGAATCGCTCAATGGCTGAAGGGCGATGGAATGAATCTGGTCAGCATCTACGGTCACTTCCACAAGAACCGGCTCATTTGCCAGAGTCAGGGAAGCGGAATAAACACCCGGAGTGAAGCAGGCTTCGGCCGAGGAGGATTCCGGCGTCCGGGAGGACTGGTCACGGCGGAACATGATGAGGAACAGAAGGATGAGAAGAAGGGCGAGGCTGAGAAAGATGGCGGTATAGATGATTTCCTTCATACGCAGGACAACGATTTTTGTTTTTGCACTCATGGGAACCTCCGGTTCATGGACAGAAGCGGACTGGAAAGCGCCTTCCTTCCAACACACTCCTGGGTCATTTGTTATAATCTATGAATGGATTTGAGGATTAGAACCGGGGACTGGAAGAAGATTTTCGAACAAACCGGCGGAAATTATGTTATACTGATAACGGTATCCGGTCAGGCGGCCCTGTGTGTTTGCAGCATGAACCACAAAAATGTGGGACAGCAGACCACCTGCTGGAAATTATAGAGAACAGGTAACTATTCAGCAGGTCTGCGCACTTGCTGCGCTGACCGTAAGAAAACGTGGAATTACAGGCAAAAATCCCATCGACGAAGTCGATTTGCATGGATTTTTGCTCGTAACTGTGAAGATACTGAACAGTTACGAGAACAGTTACGAAAACAGTTACGAGAATGGGAGTGAATCAATGGCGCTTCAGTTTATAATCGGTCCATCCGGGTCAGGAAAGACCCGGTATCTTTATGAGGAAATCATCCGGGAGTCCATGGCGCATCCGGAGCGGCAGTATCTGTTTCTGGTTCCGGAGCAGTACACCATGCAGACCCAGAAGGAGATTATCCGCCTTCATCCGCAGCATGGGTTTACCAATGTGGACGTTTTAAGCTTTAACCGTCTGGCTCACCGGGTCTTCGGAGACCTGGCGGTGGAAACGCTGACGGTGCTGGACGACATGGGAAAATCCATGATTCTCCGGAAGGTGGCGGCGGATAAGAAACGGGAGCTGCATTATTATCAGAGGCATCTGGGGCAGATGGGCTTCGTCAATCAGTTAAAATCCCTTTTGTCTGAGATGCACCAGTATGGAATCACGCCGGATATGCTGGATGAGCTTGGCGGTCAGGCAGAGCAGCCGATTTTAAAGGAAAAGCTTGCGGATTTCGGCTTGATTTACCGCGGCTTTGAGGAATATACGAATGAGAAATATATGACGGCGGAGGAGGTCCTGAATCTGTGCTGCAGATTTCTGCCGGAATGGGAGAAGCTTTCCCGCTGTGAGATTTACCTGGATGGATATACCGGATTTACGCCGATTCAGTACCGGATTCTGGAAATCTGTCTGGGAACCTGCCGGATGGTGCGGGCTGCGGTGACAGCCGACCCGGCCGAGGCAGTCTACTCGGAGACAGACAAGGCGGATTTGTTCTATATGAGCCGCCATATGATCTGCCGTCTGATTGACACGGCCTCCAGGGCCGGAGCCGTCCATGAACCGGATGTGGTGCTGGGGGCCATGCCTCCGGTCCGATTCCAAAGCCGTCCGAGGCTGGCTTACCTGGAGCGGAATCTGAACCGGCATGTGGGAAAGAAAAAGCCGTTTCCGGAGCGCGAAAAAGGCCCGGTGAATGCAGAAAAGGAAGCGCCGTCCGGAGGCGTCTGCCGGAAAAAAACGGCGCAGGAGGAAATCCGGATTTATCAGGGACGGAATCCGGCACAGGAAATCCGTTTTATCTGCGAACAGATTCAGAAAAATCTGCGGTCCGGGCTCCGCTACCGGGATATGGCGGTGATAACCGGGGACCTGGCTTCTTATGGACGGGAAATCCGCAGGCAGTTTGACGAGCTGGAGATACCGTATTTCCTGGATGATAAAAAAAGTATTCTTTCCAATCCGCTGGTGGAGCTGATTCGCTCTTCCCTGGAGGTGATCCGTATGGATTTTTCTTATGAGGATGTGTTCCGCTGTCTGAAAACCGGACTGGTTCTGGCGGATGAGACCGGAAGACGGAGGGAAAGCCTGGACCGGATGGAAAATTATGTGAAGGCGCTGGGAATCCGGGGCTTTAAGCGCTGGTCGAATCCATGGGAACGGCAGTATCCGGGCGGAGAGAATCTGAATCTGGAGGAATTAAACCAGCTTCGCCAGGCGGTCGTGGAGTCCTTTTCCACACTGCGGGAGGGCTTAAAGGAGAAGGGCGGAACCGGCCGGTCCAGGACGGAAGCGCTGACGGCGTTTCTGCGGGAGCTTTCCTTAGAAGAGCGGCTGGATGAGAAGGCGGAGCGCCTGATGGAGGAAGGCCGGAGCGAGCTGTCGAAGGAGTACAGCCAGGTCTACCAACTGACGATGGAGCTGTTTGAACGGCTTAGGGGGCTTCTCGGAGAGGAGCCGATGAGCCTGAAGGAATACGAAGGGATTCTGGATGCCGGCTTTGGAGAAATCCAGGTGGGCGCAATCCCGGCTACCGTAGACCGCGTGGTGGTGGGCGACCTTACCAGAACCCGTCTGGACCGGATTCAGGTTTTGTATTTTGCGGGCGTGAATGAGGGCGTTGTCCCCCAGCGCAAGGAGAATAAGGGGCTGCTTACCGATGAAGAACGGGAGTTTTTCGCGGAGCAGCAGATGGAGCTGGCGCCGTCGGCCAAGGAAAGCGGGCTGATGCAGCAGTTTTACCTGTATCTGATGATGACGAAGCCTTCCGGCGGACTGGTGGTGACCTATGCGGCCTACACGGGAAGCGGAAAGGAGCTTCGGCCATCGGCTTTGAT
>JAUNPZ010000127.1:5181-8022 GCA_030536455.1 Lachnospiraceae bacterium
CCGAAGGGGACGGCAGGAGGATTCTGGATTTATTTTCCTACCTGTACCATTCGGAGGATTACCGGGAGCAGGCAGGGAAGCTTGCAGAGGCCAGCTCCTATTCGTATGAGGAAAAGGGAATCGGCCGGGAGGCGGCAAAGGCACTTTACGGAAACATTCTTCAGGGAAGCGTGACCCGTCTGGAGCAGTATGCGTCCTGTGCCTACGCCCATTTCCTGCGCTACGGGCTGGAACTTTTGGAGCGCCGGGAGTACGAGCTGGGCAGTGTGGATATGGGCAATCTGTTCCATCAGTCCCTGGATTTCTGCTTCGAGGCGCTGGGAGAGAAAGGCATTCCGCTGACGGAGCTTTCGCCGGAGCGGCGGCAGGCGCTGGTGCAGGAATGTGTGACGAGGGCGGCGGAGAATTACGGCAATACCATCCTTCACAGCTCCTCCCGGAATGAATACCTGATCCGGCGGATTTCCAGGATTACAGAGCGGACCATGTGGGCGCTGGGAGAGCAGATGAAGAAGAGCGAGTTTCATCCGGCCGGATTTGAAGTATCCTTTTCTGCGGCGGACAATCTGAACGCCATGAAGATTGCTCTTTCGGAGGAGGAAGCGCTTTACTTAAAGGGGCGGATTGACCGCCTGGACCTGTGTGAGGACGAGACTCATGTGTATGTGAAGATTATCGACTATAAATCCGGAGGAACCAGCTTTGATCTGGCGGCCCTGTATTATGGGCTTCAGCTTCAGCTTGTGGTTTATATGGATGCGGCGCTGGAGATGGAGGAGCGGCGTCATCCGGGCAAGGAAGTGGTTCCGGCGGGCCTTTTCTATTATCACATCCAGGACCCCATGGTGGAGAAAAAGGATGAGATGACGGCGGAGGAGATTGAGGCGCAGATTAAGAAGCAGTTAAAGATGAACGGATTGGTAAACAGCGACCTGGAGGTAATCCGGAAAATGGACCGGGAAATCGAAGGAGAGTCGGATGTGATTCCGGTTGCATTAAAATCCGGGGTGATTCAGGAGGCAAAGTCCTCGGTGGCCAGCGGAAAGCGCTTCTGGTTCCTGCGGGATTATGTAAGGAGCCGGTGCCGGAAGGCCGGGCAGGAGATCCTGGACGGAGATATCCGGATGCAGCCCTACAAGCAGGGAAACCGGACCGGCTGCGATTACTGTCCGTACCATGCGGTCTGCGGATTTGACCGGAAGGCCGCCGGTTATGGCTACCGGAAGCTTCGGAGCATCAAGCCGGAGGAAATCTGGAAGGAGATTCTTCCGGAGGAAGAGGAGGAAGCCGAAGAGGCAGCAGGAAGGGAGGAACGTTCATGAGATGGACCGAGGACCAGGAACGGGTGATAAACAGCCGGAACCGGAACCTTTTGGTATCGGCGGCGGCAGGAAGCGGCAAGACGGCGGTTCTGGTGGAGCGGATCGTGCGGATGGTGACGGATGAGAAGCATCCGGTAGATTTAGACCGCCTCCTGGTGATGACCTTTACCAATGCGGCGGCGGCCGAGATGCGGGAACGAATCGGAAAAGCCATTGGGGAAAAGCTTTCCGGGGAGCCGGAGAATGCCAGACTTCGCCTGCAGATGGCCATCGTGCCCCATGCGCAGATTCAGACCATTGACAGCTTCTGCCTGTTTTTGATCCGGAATCATTATGCGGGGCTGGACATCGACCCCTCCTTCCGGGTTGGGGATGAAGGGGAACTGACCCTTCTTCGTTCCGATGTGATGGCAGAGCTTTTGGAGGACCGTTACGAAAATGGCGGAGAGGCCTTTGAGCAGTTTGTGGAGACCTATGGAAGCGGCAGAACGGACCTGGGGATCGAGGAAGTCATCAGCCAGGTGTATGATTTTTCTGTCAGCCATCCCTGGCCAAAGAAATGGCTGGCGGAGTGCCGCCGGGAATTTGGCGAGGATGGGGCGGAGCATTTTGAGGAAACCGGATGGATGCAGTTCCTTCTGCAGGATGTGAAGCGGCAGATGCAGGAATTTGCCATTCAGCTCGCAGACGCGCTGGAGGTATGCGGGGAAGCCGGAGGGCCGGAGGCCTATCTGCCCGCCATCCGGGAGGATTTGGAGCTGGTAAGCGGAATCAGGCAGGCGGAGGACTTTCAAACCCTGCGTCTGCGTCTGGAGCAGGCCTCCTTCGGGAAGCTGAAGGCCATCCGCAGCAAGGAGGTTGAGAAGGAGAAGAAGGATTATGTGTCTTCGATTCGGGACCGGGTGAAGAAGGCAGTGGGAAAATGCAGGGACCAGTACGCCTCTCAGACCAGGGAGGAGATGGTGGAGGCCATTCTGGGGTGCGCTCCGGCAGTCTGCGTGCTGTTTGACCTGGCAGAGGAATTCCTGGACCGCTACCAGCAGGCGAAGAAGGACCGGAACTTGGTGGATTTCGGGGATTTGGAGCATTTTGCCCTGGAGGTGCTGTATGAGGAAGGAAAGCCGTCTCCGGCGGCCGATGAGCTGAGCCGGAAGTACGAGGAAATCCTGGTGGATGAATATCAGGACAGCAATTATGTGCAGGAGTCGCTGATTCAGGCGGTTTCCAGGGAACGGTTCGGGACGCCCAATGTCTTTATGGTTGGCGATGTGAAGCAGAGCATCTACCGGTTCCGCCAGGCCAGGCCGGAGCTTTTCCTGGAAAAATATAAGCGTTACGGCAAAGAGGAGGGGCTGTATCAGAAGATTGAGCTTCAGAAGAACTTCCGGAGCCGGAGCCAGGTGCTGGACAGCATCAATCAGGTGTTCTATCAGATTATGGGAGAGGCTTTGGGCGGAATCCGATATACGGAGGAGGCGGCCCTTTATCCGGGTGCGGTGTTTGAGCCGCTGCCGGGAGA
>JAUNPZ010000128.1:0-6388 GCA_030536455.1 Lachnospiraceae bacterium
TCGGTTCCGGCCGCTCTCCCACCTGCATGACCTCCCGCAGTATCGAATTGGCATCCCTTCCATAGGTCTGCTCCGCTGGTTCATAAATATGCCCATGATCCAGGATTCGTATCTTTTCTCTCTGAACAGAATGAATCACCGCCGGCGCATGAGAGGTAATCACGAACTGAACCTTAGGAAAGATTTCCTGCAAATCGTTTAAAATAGACTGCTGCCATTCCGGATGCAGATGCAGGTCGATTTCATCAATCAGTACGATTCCCGGAGTTTCCTCCAGGACCCGCTCTCCAAGCTGGGGGTTTAAAACGGCCATCCGGTATGCGATGTCTCCAATCATGCTCATGGTATTCTTATATCCATCGCTCATCTCGTTCAGTGCGTATTTCAGTTTTTCTCCTTCTGCACTGCGGTATTCCAGTATCAGGCGGTGTGTATCCAAATCAAATGATAACTCTGCGTCTTCTGCTCCGCTGACCTGCTGAAAGCTTCTGCATACTGCCCGTTCTACCGCCTGAAGCTGCTGTATCTTTTCAGCATGTCCTGTCTTTTGCTGATTCTGCAGACTTTTCATCGTCATCTTTTCAAACCAGTTGAGCATCATCTTTTCATTCGACTCTGCCGCCATGCAGTCCAGATATCCAACCTGACGGCTGAACTTCTGCAGTGTCTTTAAATCCCTTTTTTCTTTTTTCTGAGCATACAGACGGCCTGTGCCGTAATAAGAAAGAATCGGCAGTATGACCGACTTATCTCCTGACATGACCTTCATCTGCATCTGCTGTGCAATATCCGTTAATTGATGGGCATCTTTTATCGTTGTCTTTCCTCCGGCCGAATTCAGGGAACGTGTCCACTTGATTGGCTGCTTTCCGTCACATTCGCCAGTACCGGCTATCACAACCGGAAACTGATGCTGCGCATCTACCACGCCTTCCATCTCGTAGAAGCGATATCTGGCATCCTCTTTCTGGATGTTTCTGCTCACACCGCCGTCTATCTCACATAGAAACGTGCTGACCGCAATGGCGATTGCGTCCAGTATGGTAGATTTTCCTGCACCATTTTTTCCAACAAACAGGGTAAGCTGACTGTCTAACGAAAAATCCAGATTTTCAAAGCATCTGTAGTTTTGTATTTGTATCTGATTCAGCTTCATATTCTTTACCACCAGTCTTTTATAATCACAATCCTATCACATATTATAGCGGAAAACCGCTCATAAGTCCATTCTATTCGTCGGAAGAAAAAGGAAAGCCCATCCTGCGGCATCCGGCTCTGCAGTTTCCCGCAAAGCCGGACACCCACCGAATGGGCCGTAATCGTCCGTTATTCTTTTGTTCAGTTCCGTTTGCTTCTCACATGCCCAGCAGCTCCGGCTCCTTCTGCTCGATCACTGAGGTGGTGCGGTACTCCAGATTCCTCCGGCTTCCGCCCAGGCTCTCGTAGCTTTTGATAATCCGCTGGAAGACCCGGCCGCAGTTCTCTTCATTCGTATTGTTCAGAAGAATCAGAAAAATCCCATCTTTATAGAGGGTAAAGGCATCGCCGCCCCGCAGGGTCTTCTGAATCGCTTCCTTCACCACATCCTGCCTCTCTCTGGCCACCTTATCGGAAAATGGAATCCCCTGGCGGTTTACCAGCATACACTGCATCAGGTATACGGAGTTGCCGTTCCGGATGGCAATCCGCCTGGTCAGGCGGTAGATATCGACAAATCCGGGATAGGCGCAGTAATAGGCCCCAGCCTCGGTCTTTTTCGTCACCTCCGCCAGATTCTCCCTGATTTTCCGCAGGTCCTCATGGGTTCCCTGAAGCTTCGTGCTTAGATTCTTCAGGCGGTCCAGCATCTCCTGGGACGGGTCCATATCGGCTTCTTCCATATACATCTTTACCGTATTCTGGTAAAGCCGGTAGGCACTCTCGTACTCCTCCAGAGCCATCAGACTGTCCATCTGGCTCACCTGCCAGCCCTCAAAGGGGTAGATCATAGCTGCCCTGGTGGCCACGGCATAGGCCTCCCGGTAATCCTGCTCTTCATTCAGGCAGTCTAACAGCTCCTTCACGCATCTTGTGTACAGCTTCTTATAAGAGATGCTTTCCAGGATCACCCACTCCTCCGTGGAATTTAATGGAAGCAGCTCACCGCTGTAAAGCTTCCAGGCCTGATGCAGAAGCCTCCGCTTCTCCGCTCCCTCCGCCTTGTCCGCATCCTGAATCAAATGTTCAAACAGCAGGGCGTCTACCTGAACCGGATAGTCCTCGTTCCACTGGCAGCTTCCATCGCTGACCTGAATACAGTCATCCTGAAAGCTGCCGTCTGCGGAGAACAGCTTCCGCAGGCGGTAGATGTTATTATTCATGCTGTTATTCTGATTGCTCAGGGATTCATATGGGTACAGCATCGCCGCCAGCCGCTTTTTCGACTCCTGATGCCCCTGATTCAGCATCAGAATCTGAAACATCTGGATATACTTTGCTGTCATCTTCTTGCCCAGGGAAACGGGCTTTCCGTCAAAGGTCACCGCAAATTCCCCTAATACATTCACGCAAAGCTGCTTTTTTCCTTGTTCCGTTTCACTCTTATTCTTTTCGCTCATGCTCATATCCTGCTTTTTCATCTTCCCTGTCATCTGCCTCCTGGCTGAATGTCTTCGCATAAGTACCGCTTCCCACTTCCAGCCCGGCGATAAATATCAAAACTTTTTCCACCTGCTCCGGCGGCATATTCTTTAATTTTTCTATCAGCATGTTCTTTTCCGTCATCTCCATACGCCCACCTTTCCGGCTTCTTAAATTATCTATGTGCCTGTTTTGTAAACTGAGTCAAGTTTAGCATGACTAAGTCAAGTTGTCAACTTACTTTCTTGACTCAGAAAAGTTCTTATGCTATATTCAAAGGAAAAGGCGGTGAAGAATGTTGAAATTAGGCGAACGCATATTTTTGATACTGACAGAAAATGATTTGAAGCAAAAAGAGATGGCGAAGGAAATCGGTGTATCAGAAAGCTATATTTCTGCTATCATCAATGGCAGGAATACGAAGATTTCTCAGACATTAGCCGCGCTTATCGAAGAAAAATACGGTTATAATAAGAATTGGGTTCTGCACGGAACGGAACCGAAGTATAAATCCGTCAGCCGGTGCCGCAAGCCGAATGATATCTATGAACTGGCTTATATCCAGATTGAGCGCCTTTCACCACCCCAGATCAAGGCAGTGCTGGCCTTTGTAAAATCGCTGGAGGAGATTGAAAGTTCACTGAAATAAGTGGATTGATGCAGCTCTGTGCGTACATATTATAATAGGAAGGAATCCCGGAGGAGATTGACATGAACTACGAATTAAAACATTTTGACACACCGCTGATTCGCTTCTCCGCCACGGAAGACAGCAGCACTCCCGATATTGAAATCCTGTGGTATGATGAGAAAAATCTGGATTTGTTTCCTCTTGATCTGGAGTTGTCCGGCAGCGGTCTGTCCCGTTGGCTGAAGCACCGCACACTTCCGAAAAACCGTGCCTACGTCCATAATTTTCTCAGCAAATGTGGTTTGAACTTAAATCGTCCGATGAACATTATCCGGGTATCGAAAGGTCTGTCTCTGAATGACTGCTACTGGATAACCGAGGATGGATTCGATGGTACCTTTGATAAATACAATCTTTATGATAACCGTTTCAGCCAGATTCTTGCTCTGATTGCATTTACCGGATATGGCAGCAGCATCCGGACCTCCCTTGCATCCTGTCCGGAATTCACTACCAATGGCATGCTTCCGAAATGCTGGAGGCGAATCGACCGCACCATTAAGCTGTATAAGGGCGGCACACGCGGCGCTTCGAATACAGGCAGAGAACCTTATTCCGAATATTATGCTGCGCAGATTGCTGATGTGCTGGATATCCCGGCCATTCACTATGGGCTTACCAGATGGAAGGGTGAGCTTTGCTCTACCTGCGAGCTGTTCACAAGTAAGGAATATGCCTTTCTCCCGGTGGGACGGATGGTCACCACCGGCGGCATGAAAGCGGTATCCGATTATTACGAAAAGCTGGGGACCGATTATGTGAAGAGTCTGCATGACATGCTTGTTTTTGATGCAGTTATCTGTAACACCGACCGGCATTTCGGGAATTTCGGTTTCCTGATTGATAACAAAACCAATCAATTCGCAGCGCCCGCCCCTCTGTTCGACCACGGCAATTCTTTATTTAACTATGCAGGCCTCGATGACCTGGAATCCGATGAAGCATTTTCTGCTTATGCAGACACCCTTATGCCCTGTGTCTATGATGATTTTCTCGGCACCGCCAAAAAGGTGCTTACGTCAAAACACAGAGAGGGACTTCGGCATCTGCTGCATTTCCATTTTAAACGGCATCCCCGCTATAATCTGCCGCAGAAGCATCTGACACGCATAGAACATCAGATACAGAAGCGGGCCGCTTATCTGCTGGAGAATGATTCTTTCATCGAAAATAAGGCGGGAGCTTTCTGATATGCTCCCGCCTGTTTTTCTATCTGTTTTTACCTCTGTTTTTCTGCCTGCTGCTCTTTTATCCCAGCTTTTCCGCTGTTTTTTTCTACTTTTTCCCGCTCATCTTCCCCATCACCAGAACCACACACATGATAATCAGGCAGGCTGCAAAGATTCCGCCCATGCCCTTCGCCATAATTTCCAGGGATATGATAAAATTCTCCATCATAATTACACTCTCCTTCTCTCCATAAATCCATTACATGAACCGGCTCACCAGGTTGATTACGATACCGCCTGCGATGACGGATGCAATCTGCCCGGATACATTCGCGCCTGCCGCATGCATCAGGATGATATTGCCCGGCTCCTCCTGAGCCGCCAGCTTCTGAACCACTCTGGAGGACATAGGGAATGCCGAGATTCCGGCCGCGCCAATCATCGGATTGATTTTCTTCTTTCGGAACAGGTTGATAAACTTCGCAAATAACGTTCCGCCGATGGTATCAAACACGAAGGCCAGAAGGCCGATTCCCATAATCATAATGGTGTCAATGTTTACGAATGCCTCTGCCCGCATACTGAAGGAGATGGTGATTCCCAGCAGCAGGGTAATCAGATTCGCCAGGTCATTCTGTGCGGTGTCGGACAGATTCTTTAACACGCCGCACTCTCTCAGCAGATTTCCGAACATCAGAAAGCCGACCAGCGCCACCGATGCCGGTGCGATAAAGCCTACAATGATGGTGGTAACAATCGGAAATGCAATCCGCATGGTCTTTGATACGGTTCCCGGCTGATAGTCCATATGGATGCGCCGCTCTTTTTTGGTCGTTACCAGCTTAATGGCAAATGGCTGCACGATTGGCACCAGCGCCATGTAGGAATACGCCGCTACCGCGATGGGACCCACATACCTGGAGTGCAGAATCTGCGATACCAGGATAGAGGTCGGCCCATCCGCCGCTCCGATGATACCGATAGAAGCAGCATCCGGCAGGTCAAAGCCCATCAGACAGGCTGCGCAGATGGCAAAGAAGATGCCGAACTGAGCCGCCGCTCCGAAGAGGAACATGACCGGCTGGGACAGCAGCGGCCCGAAATCAATCATCGCTCCGATTCCGATGAACAACAGTACCGGCATCGCCTCCGATGCCTCGATGCCCACCTCAAACAGCCACTGGATGATACCGTTCGTCTCTCCCACTCCGGCCATCACCTGGTTGATCACGCCGCTGAACGGCAGATTGACCAGAATCGCGCCGAATCCCATGGGAAGCAGCAGCGCCGGTTCGTACTCCTTCTTGACGGCCAGCCAGATTAACAGGATGCCCACCCCATACATTACAATCTGCTGCCATGTCACATTCTGAATTCCTTCCAACAAATACTCCATACTGATTCCTCCATTTCTGAAATTTGTGATGACTCGCAACGGTAAGGATGTCAGACCCTTGCGATTTCTGCAGGAAACGTCTGAACAAAAGTCTTTTTCAATGAAAAAAAGACTTTTATTGCAGGCGGCTGTATCTGCAATAAAAGTCTTGCTATTTCAATTCTCAGCGGACTTGTCGTGAAGCTGTTCCCGGACGGCCGCAGTTACGTACCGAGCTGCCGGATAAAGCTGCTTCAAAACGAATCGTTCTGACGCCGGAGAATCCACGGATGTGGAAGCTACTCCCTTTTATCTCTTCAACCAGTATACACTATTTTCTGAAAAATGTCTCTACTTTTCCGAAATTTTTCCGCTAATTTTCCGTTAAGGTTTAAAAGCTGCCATATATGCGGTTCTTCGAATTTTGTGTTGTAAATTATTTACATTTGTATTATAATTATAATACTTCTTAGTGTTCTGTTGTTTTGATTGGAAAAGGAGGGTGAAAATTTCTTTGCAGGAAAATGAAGGATA
>JAUNPZ010000128.1:6488-7995 GCA_030536455.1 Lachnospiraceae bacterium
CGGAACAGGCCATGACCATCTTAAAAGTACCGGAGGGAAAAAGAGCCAAATTAGCTGCCAAGCTATAATTCCAAATGCGGCCGCCAAACTTTTATCGTTTGGCGGCCGCATAAATGATTCTTGACGGTTCAGTGCCTTCACTGGTGATTCTGCTTTTCCATGCGAATCATGGAGCGGATGGCCTCCACCGCCACCTTGATGGCCGCCTCCGTATCGTGAACCTGTTCATCCGGAAGCCCCATGGCACGTCTGGTCTGATTTGCAACCACCAGAAGCACGGAGCCGCAGCGCACCCGGCGCACACCGGCTACGATGAAAAGCGCCGCTGATTCCATCTCCGAGGCCAGAGCGCCGCAGCGTATCCAGGCATTCCATTTATCATTCAGTTCATAGGAAACCGGCATAGAATCCGGAGAATGCTGGCCGTAAAAGTTATCCTTGCACTGAACCACGCCCAGATGATGGCGGAGGCCCAGCTTCCGGGCACTTTCCTTCAGCGCACCGGTCACATCAAAATCCGCTACCGCCGGATATTCGATGGGCGCATATTCCTTGCTGGTTCCCTCAAACCGGATGGCTCCCGTGGCAATCACCACATCACCGCCCAGAACCTCCGGCTGCATCCCTCCGGAAGTTCCCACCCGGATAAAGGTGTCCGCCCCGCAGTGAATCAGTTCTTCCATGGCAATCGAGGCAGAAGGTCCGCCGATGCCGGTGGACATCACACTGACCTTTTCCCCCTCCAGCGTCCCGGTGTATGTGACATATTCCCGGTTCTGCGCCACCTTTACCGGATTGTCAAAATGTGACGCGATTTTCTCACATCTTCCCGGATCACCTGGAAGGATTACATAACGGCCCACCTCGCCCGGTGCGACACCGATGTGGTATTCGCGGTTTCCCTGTGCATAGATAAGTGACATGAGTGAACACCCCTTTCCTGTGTGACGCTCCCCGCTTCTTTGTCAAGCCTAGTGATGGAACAGCCGAATTCCGGTAAATGCCATCGCCATGTTATACTTATTACAGGTTTCGATGACCTGGTCATCTCTTACGGAACCGCCCGGTTCTGCGATATACTTCACGCCGCTCTTATAAGCGCGCTCGATGTTGTCGCCGAATGGGAAGAATGCGTCAGAGCCTAATGCCACATCCTGCATCTGATCCAGCCATGCCCGCTTCTCCTCACGGGTAAATACCGGCGGCTTCACCTTGAAGGTTCTCTCCCATGCGCCGTCTGCCAAAACGTCCATGTACTCTTCACCGATGTAAACGTCGATTGCATTGTCACGGTCTGCTCTCTTGATTCCGTCTACGAACTGCAGATTCAAAACCTGAGGAGCCTGACGCAGGAACCAGTTGTCCGCCTTCTGGCCTGCCAGTCTGGTACAATGAACTCTGGACTGCTGGCCTGCACCGATACCGATTGCCTGTCCGCCCTTTACATAGCATACGGAGTTGGACTGGGTATACTTTAAGGTAATCAGGGAGATCATCAGGTCAATCT
>JAUNPZ010000016.1:0-29247 GCA_030536455.1 Lachnospiraceae bacterium
ATGCTTTATGCTTACTGCAACCGGCATGGTTTATTCCGCAAAGCGATATAAAGCAAAGAGCACCCCCATCTGCTGGCTGACTATCGGTTCCGCATCATGCACGGGCCGGCAGTTAAATGCAATACTGATTCTTTCCTCTCTGCTTTGCCTGATACATCTTCTGGTCAGCCTGATGCAGTGCCTCCTTGCCGGAAATGCCGCTTGTTTTGCGAGCGATTCCAATTGAAACCCCAGGAAGCACAACCTTGCTGTGTTCACTGCGCTTTTCCAGACTGTTTAAGATGCGCTTGGCCATACTCACCGCGCTTTGATTGTCCGAGATATTTCTGCAGTAAAGCGCAAATTCATCTCCGCCAATTCTGCCGGCCCAGTCTTCACGTCTGATTTCCGATTGCAGTACAGCTCCAACCTCTTTCAGCACCTGGTCACCATAAATATGTCCATAGATGTCATTCACCTGCTTAAAGGAATCCAGATCCAGCAGCATAAAATAGCCCTGGTTCGTTTCAACCGGCAATTGTGCCACCCGGTTATAAAATGCCTGATGGTTCAAAAGTCCGGTAAGAAGATCGGAATCTGCCAGTATTTTCAACTCATCAACCTGTTCCATAAGTGTTTTGGGATAGTATTCGCCCTCCATCTGCTCTGCATAGGGGAGCGACTGATGGATGTGAACCAGCTTCCAGTGATCCGTATCTTCCGTATCCCTGCTGTATACAAGCGTAAATCTTGTATCCATGTTTACAATCGTATCTTGACCAGCAGACAAACCTGTCAGGTGGAGTTTTCCGTAGACAAGGCTGCTCAGTGGGTTCAGCCTTTTTTCCTGACAGGAGAGGGATTCAATGTTAAAATGAATCTGACTGCGCTCTTCACGCTCATTGTCCACTGACTGCATAAACTGCGCAAGGTTATCGTACTGCTCATAACGGCCTGTTCCAATCACAACAATATCATCTGACATTCGTTCAAACAGACTTTCCTCAATCTCCTGCGTATCTCCAAGCGAGTATAACCGCCACAATTTTTCTGTATATTCACATAAATCCATAGCCTTTGTCCTCCATCATTTTCATGGTTTCTCATGATTCATTCTACCACAAATCACAGGAACCGTATCAATATTTTTATGTAAGAGCGGCTTTCGCCATCAGCTGTTTTATCCCTGAAGCTTTTTGCGCTTATATTAACACGATTTTAACAAACCGCCTATTGGACTCCGGCGCAGATTCGGGTATAATCAAGGAATACGAGGTGAAACTTTATGAAACAGCCATATCTTGCAGCCATGCACAAACAAATGAATAAAAAGCTGAAGGCCCATATCAGCCGGCAGAAAAAGAAGCATGCAAAGTGGAAAACCGCTCCCATGTCCTCTGACACCCTCATCCAGAACGGTATCCTCACCGTGGCTGTCCTGTCTACCGCCACGGTGCTGGCCCTTCCCTTCTTTTTCCTGGGAAATAACACCGCCAGCGTTGCCATCATCTACATTCTGGCCGTGGTATTCATTGCACGGTATACGGAAGGCTACATACCAGGCATCATTTCCTCCTTCATCGGAGTCATCTGCGTGAACTATGTATTTACCTATCCCTACATGAAGATTGATTTTACCCTGGACGGCTATCCGGTTACATTCTTTGGCATGATTATGATATCCAGCATCATCAGCACCATGACCTCCCACCTAAAGGTACAGAACAGAATCATCAACGAGCGGGAAAAGCTTCTGATGGAGGCGGAGAAGGAAACCATGAGGGCCAACCTGCTGCGGGCCATCTCCCACGATCTGCGGACACCCCTCACCGGCATCATCGGAACCAGCTCCACCTACATAGAAAACCAGGAAACCCTGTCAGAAAAGGAAAAGATGGCTCTGGTCCAGAACATTTACGACGATTCCAACTGGCTTCTCAACATGGTGGAAAACCTGCTGACCATCACCCGCATCCGTGCAAATGCCGACCCGATCCACAAGACCTCTGAGCTTCTGGAGGAGGTGGTTTCCGAGGCCGTCCAGCGGTTTCGAAAGCGCCTGCCGAATGCCCAGGTGAAGGTCCGGATTCCCGACGACTTCATCATGCTTCCCATGGACGCCACCCTGATTGAGCAGGTCCTGATTAACCTCCTGGAAAATGCATACTATCACGGCTCTTCCGACCAGCCCATCCAGCTGAATATCTCCGTGGAGGAGGACTTTGCCTGCTTTGAGATCATGGATTTCGGCCCCGGCATCCCGCCGGACAAGCTGCCGGTTATCTTTGACGGAAGTCCGTCCACGCCGAATCAGAGCGGGGATTCCCGAAAAGGAATGGGCATCGGACTGACCATCTGCAAAACCATCATCACCGCCCACGGAGGCGAAATCCAGGCCCGCAATCACAAGAGCGGCGCCGCCTTCCTCTTCCGGCTTCCCCTGGAAACCACGGCAGACTACGAGAATGACGGGCTTTCCGAAAACGATTTGTAGCTTCTGAAGAAGACCTGTAAAAAGCACGAACGAACCATTCAGAAACGGAGAACACTATGAACCTGAAACCTACTGTTATTGTAATTGAAGATGAAAAGAGCATCTGCAGCTTTATCGAAACCACGCTGACCGCCCACCAGTACAAGGTACTGGCCGCAGCCACCGGGCAGGAGGGCCTCTCCCTCATCACCTCCGGCTTTCCGGATCTGATTCTTCTGGACTTAGGCCTTCCGGACATCGACGGGCTGGATATCATCCGCCAGGTAAGAGGCTGGTCGGTCATCCCCATCATCGTCATCTCCGCCCGGACTCAGGAGAATGAAAAGGTGCTGGCCTTAGACAGCGGCGCCGACGACTACATCACCAAGCCCTTCGGCACCTCCGAGCTTCTGGCCCGCATCCGCACCGCACTGCGCCATCACCATTTGAACGGCGGCGGCGCTCTGACACGGCCGGAGCCGGTCTACTCCTTTGACGGCCTGAACATCGATTTTTCCAAGCGGCTGGTCACGCTCAATGACGAAGAAATCCACCTGACTCAGATTGAGTACAAGCTGGTTTCCCTCCTGGCCAAGAATGCAGGCCGGGTTCTGACCTACGACTACATCATCAACCACATCTGGGGGCCCTACGCCGATAATAACAACAACCAGATCCTCCGGGTCAATATGGCACACATCCGCCGGAAGCTGGAGGCAAATCCGGCCGAACCCCACTATATCTTCACCGAAATCGGAGTGGGCTACCGGATGCGGGAAAGCCAGGTGTGAGCCGCGGCCCGCGAAAACATGCGCCGCCAGGCGCGCCACAAAGAAGGACCAGAGCCGGTCATTTCTCCGCTCTGGTCCTTCTTGCCTGTTTCTTTAATTTATTCTTTTCGCTGCGCCGCTTCTTCACTTCTTCCTTCTTCTCCGCGATGGCAGCCGCCCCCTCCTCGTCCACGAATTTCGTGGTCCGTACCGCAAAGGCTCCGCCGGATTCCGATTTCTTGATCCGGATTTTTCCTCTCACCAGTCCATGCTCCGGGCACACCGCCAGGCACACCTGAAGCCGGGGATTCACCGAAAACCAGCGGATTTTCTTCCGCAGCATCCGGTTGCATTTGTAACAGTACATGTCCGTCACATGCTTGTCGGAAAGGGCGTCCTCCCTCTCCTCAAATTCCCTGGAAACGAACTTGGAATATCCGGGAAACTTTAAGTAAATCTCCTCCGCCTCGCATTGAGGAATCCGGTAATAGTCCATGGAAACAAATTCCTGAACCAGGTCAAAATCCATCTTCTCCATCACCAGCGCCGTATAATAGGCATCGTCCAGCGCATGGTGGAAGGGCCGCTCCTCCTCAAGGGGAATCCCGCTTTCCTCCACCGCCTGGTCTAATGACAGCTTATCCGGGCCGTCCACATACAGCAGGTTGTAAAGCTTCTGTAAATCGTAGTAAAGCAGCGGCATGGGAAATGGAATCTCCAATCCAAAATAAACCATGTTCCGCTGAAGTTCTGTCAAATCCATGGAACCCCAGGTTACGAACATGTAATCCTCTCCGCACCACGCCAAAAACCGTTCCATGGCAGCGGCGAAGGGTACACCCTCCCGCTTCAAGGTATCCATATCCAGGTGGGTCACTTCGCATATCTTGTAATGAAGCTGGGTATACACCACCGGGGATATCAACTGGCGGAATTCGCCAATCTGCCGCAGCTCATCATCCAGCTTCACGGCTCCGATTTCTATAATTTCGAAAGGAAAATGGTCTACCGCCCACTCCTTTCCCTTCGGGCACTGATTCCATTCCAGGTCAAAAACAATGTAATTCATACTGCTCTCCAAATAAGTCTCAATAAGTCTTGTTCCACATTCTGCATCATTTATTCGCAAAGGCTTATTTTAGTTTATCATAGAAAGCGGAGAATCACAAGTTTTAACTATCGGGCATTTTATACCCGGTTTTTCATATCCACAGCATCGGCTCCCTGGATGCGATATTCCGTCTGGCCTCCTCATCGGTGGATTCCTCCGGCAGACGGTCATAAAGGTCTAAAAGCTCCTGCCTTCCCAGCGTATATCCGGCCAGAATCAGAAATCCGTGCCGGGCAGGAAATGCGTCAAAATGCATCACATCCGGCGGATAAGGCCATGCGCTTTTCTCCACGATATAGGGGGTGATAAAGTCCAGCGCCTTTTTTATGCTCTTTCCATCCGGAGTCTCATACTCCCACAGATTGTCCTCCGGTTTGGAAAGCATGTGGCACAGGGAAACCATATTATCCACGATAAAGATGGAATAATTATACGGCTTGGTCCGTCCCGTCTCTCTTGGGAAGGAGCCGTCCGCCGCCTCCTGCTTTAACAGCCCGGTCTTATAATATTCCCGGCAGAAGTCCGCGATTCTCTCATTCTCCGTAAACAGGGCAAATGCCGCCGCCTGCACGAAGAAGCAGACCCCGTGGTTATTGTCCTTGTTCATCTCCTGGATTCCGTTGGCATCCGTCAGCATCCAGCCTAAATACCTGGAAAACCATTGCTTCAGGCCCTGATAAATCTCCTCCGTCATGGCCGGCGATTTTTTCAGATGCTCGATGGCATGGACCACATCCACCAGATGAAGGGTGTCGATGATGCCGATTCCGCGTCCCGGACAGATGCCTAAAAGTGCCTGAGCGTAGGACAGATGAGGCGCCATATAGGTTTCTTCATCCAGGAAAAATTCCTTCAGATGGCGGACCGCCCGCTGAGCGTAGGCCTCCTCCCCGGTCAGCACATAGCCGCAGGTTAAAAAGACCACATTGGTACGCATCTGTCTCATAATGATCCGATGTCCGTTAAAATTCGCCGGATTCGTCTGACCGTCCCGGTGCACATAGGGCAGGCCGTCCGGCGTATCCGGGTTGGGCCACCAGTAATCCCCATTGGAGTAGTAATCGTGAGGGCCGCCGCTGCTGCGCTCACTCCTCACATCGGTAATATGAAGCACAGGGGCCGGAAGGGCCTCCTGTGCTTTTTTCAATACCCATTCCCGACTGCGCCATACCGGCGCAGTCTTATATGCTTTCTCGTATTGAATCATTTTTCATTCCTCATTTTTCCGGTTTCCTTTAAAGATTCCGCCGCCGGGTACATGCAGTTCTACTTATTCAGCTCCGCCTTCGCGCAGTTTAAGAGCGCCTTCATATATCCGGTGCTGTACGCCCAGGAGGAGTTCTTTCCGCCTACGCTGTCTCCCCAGATCGGCACATGGTCTACATGCATCATTCCGTCATAATCACTGGCTACAAACTGCTTCATAATCTTGTACATATCGGCATATCCGTCCTCCAGAAGCGTCTCCTCAAAGTACGGGATGGTGGCGCTTACGTTCCGGAAATGAACCAGGAATACCTTCTTATTCTCTACGAAGTACTTGATATCCTCCAGCACATTGCCGAACTTTCCGCCGCCCTCCAGCCAGCAGCCGATACACATCTTAAGTCCCAGATACGGACTGTTGCCGGACAGCTCGATGGCGTGCTTGTAATCCTCCGCGGAGGTAATCATGTTGGAGATGCCAACCAGACAGTCCACCGGCGGGTCATTTGGATGAAGGGCAATCTTGATATTGGCCTCCTCGCAGACCGGAAGCGCCCGGTCCAGGAAATACTTGAAGTTCTCCCACATCTCTTCCTTGGTATATAATCTTCCATGGGTATAAGGATGGGTTTCCAGCTCCGGAATATCCACAATACGTCCCACCGCGCCGCGGGTGTGCTCGCCCACCGCCCATTTCGAGGTCAGCACCTGGTTCGGCTCCCAGGTCATGTAGCCTACCGGGATTCCGGCTTTGCCCAGGATGCGGTTGAAGTTATTATAAGCCTCAATTGCCTCATCCCGTCCCGGAAGACCCAGATGAATCTTATCATTTTTGTAAAGGTGCACATTGCCTGCATCCGTAACCGTCAGATCAAACTTGCGGAGACGGTCCATGAACTTCATAACGGAATCGTAATCCGTGTGCTCATCTTTGAAAATTACATATACATATTTTACACCCATCTGTTTGATGAATAATAACTGCTCGTCGGTATAATCCGATACAACCTGTGATTGTACCTTAATGTTGTCTCCCAGCATGGTGAAATCCTCCTTAAAATGTCTCTGATTCTCTTACTTGGTCCAGTGAACCGCTTCCGGAGTCCAGTGGTCGGTATCTACCTGGTAAATTCCGCTGTCTGCCAGTCCCGGAACCACGAAGCTCTGATAATATACAATTGCCATTGGAGTCAGCATTACATAATCCTGTACCAGCGCCTTTGCTGCCTTCTGCAGATTTGCCTTCTTCTCATCGATGGTCTTTGCTGCTCTTGCTGCGAATAACGGCTCTTCAAATTCTGCCGGGCGAAGCATGATTCCGTGATTCTTGATACCCTCAGAGGAGTACAGACGGATATAGTTCTTGGTGAAGTCCATCTGGCTGCTGCCGCGGTTTGCGATAAAGCCGTCGATGTCATCCTCCTTCTGCATCGCTGCTAAAGCGGAACTGTCAATGGTTTCTACGGTTGCGGTAATGCCAATCTGGGAAAGGATTGCCTGGAATGCAGTTGCGGTATCATTATCCTGTGCCTTGGTGTAGATGGTGGTCTCAAATCCATCCGGATAACCGGCTTCTGCTAACAGCGCCTTTGCCTTCTCTAAATCATACTCATAAAACTCTGCGTCTGGTGCGTAAGCCCAGGAGTCAGGAGCACAGAACAGAGGAGTTGCCTCGCCTAAACCGCCGGATAATGCCTTTGCTACCGCATCCCACTGGATTGCGTGCATAACGGCCTGACGAACTCTTAAATCACCCATCGGATGCTTGTCGCTCTTGCTGTTCCAGATGATGTGCTTGATATCCGCACAGTTTGCATTTCTTCTTCCAAGGGTCTCAAAGCCTGCCTGCTTAATGCTGTTGATGATTGCATCGTTCTCAAACTTCATGGCAACGCCTACTTCTTTGTTCATTAAAGCAGACATTCTGGTATTGGTATCGGTAATGATGTCGATTTCCAGTCTGTCCAGATGCGGAAGTCCTTCAATACGATACTCCTCGTTCTTCACATAAGTAATCTTGTTGTCGGTTACAAAGGATTCGAACTTAAACGGGCCGGTTCCGACTGCATGGGTCTTGCACCACTCTTCGCCGTTCTTGTCATAAGCCTCCTTGGAACAGATATATACCTCACCGATTACATTGTCCCAGTTATTCGCCCAGGTATCATACTGGATCTGAACGGTTAAATCGTCTACCACCTTTACTTCCTTCGGGGTTCCGATCTCACTTGCTTTACCGTTATCGATATACTGCTGGATGTTCCATGCCACAACTTCTGCGTTGCAGACAGAACCATCGTGGAATTTTACGCCGTCTCTTAACTTGATGGTAAAGGTCAGGTTATCTGCATCGGTAACAAATTCCTCTGCCAGCCATGGATAATAATTTCCTTCCTCATCCACACGACCTAATGGTTCCAGAATCGGCTGTACGCCAAAGCGGTCGCTGGTACTGGTAGACTGAGGCATAAAGAACGTATACTGTGGCTGAGGTGTTGCGATTACCAGCTCTCCGCCTTCCGCTGCCTCTCCCGGCGCTGCTTCACTGGCTGCCTCCGTGGCCGCCTCGCTGGCCGCCTCACTGCCTGCTGCTTCGGTCTTAGCCGCCTCGGTCTTGGCTGCCGCGGTTGTCTCAGCGGCCTTTCCGCCTCCGCATCCGGCTAACGCACCTGCTGTCATTGCTGCTGCAAGGGCCAGTGACAAAACCTTCTTCGTTAACTTCATAATAAATCCTCCTTTAAAAAATTTTTATAAAAATTTTTATTTTTCATACAAAAAGCAAGCTACTTCATGTCCGCCGCCCACATCCCGAAGCGCCGGCACCTCCTTCTTACATCTCTCGCAGGCATGCTCGCACCGGTCATGGAACGGACATCCGGACGGGCGGTTAGTCAGACTTGGAACCTCGCCGCGAATCGCCACCCGCTCTCTGGTTTCCTCCACGGCCGGGTCTGCCACCGGAACCGCGCTCAACAGCGTTTTCGTATAAGGATGCAGGGTGTTGGCATACAGCTCTTCACAGTCCGCAATCTCCACCACGCGGCCCAGATACATAACCAGTATCCGGTTGCTGATGTGCTTTACAACCGCCAGGTCATGGGCGATAAACAGGTAGGTCAGTCCCAGCTTGGACTGCAGCTCCTCCAGAAGATTGATGATCTGCGCCTGGATGGATACGTCCAGCGCCGAAATCGGCTCGTCACAGATAATCATGTCCGGCTCAGAGGAAAGGGCTCTCGCGATGCCGATTCTCTGCCTCTGTCCGCCGGAGAACTCATGAGGCACCCGGTATTTTAAGGCCGGGTCCAGTCCTACGATGCGGAACAGCTCGTCCACTCTGGCATCGTACTCCTCCCTGTTCTTCACCAACTTGTGAAGCAGCAGGGACTCGCCTACGATGGATTCCGCCGTCTGTCTTGGGTCCAGGGAGGAGAATGGGTCCTGGAAGATCATGGCGATTTTCCGCCGGAACGGATACATCTGCTTGTCATTGAAGTTTGCGATATCCGTGCCGTTAAATACAATCTTTCCTTCCTCCGGCTTATATACCCGCATGATGCAGCGGGCCAGCGTCGTCTTTCCGCAGCCGGACTCGCCTACGATGCCCAGCGTCTCGCCCTTTTTCGCGCAAAAGCTGATATCCTCGATGGCCTTCACATCTCCCACCTTTTTCCGCATCATGCCTTTATAGATCGGGAAATATTTTCTTACATCCTTTACATCCAGACACAGCTCTTCTCCTACCTCAATTTTCGGAGCCTTCTTAATCTCTTTATTGGCAATCTCCTCTGCCTTTGCCGCCTTTTCTTCCTCGGTCAGATGACAGGCTGCAAAATGTCCCTTTTCCAGTTCCTTTAATTCCGGTTTCTTACAGCCCTTGCACTTATCCATCCGATACTCGCACCGCTCGTAGAACGGACAGTAATCCGGACGGGATGCCGGGTTCGGCGGAAGTCCGTCAATTGGAATCAGGATGCGGTCCTTGGGGTCATCCAGTCTTGGAATCGCCCGCAGAAGCGCTCTGGTGTATGGATGCTCCGGATTCGCAAACAGACGCCTGGCGTCGGTCATCTCCACCACGCTTCCGGAATACATCACATAGATGCGCTCCGCAAATCTTGCCACGATTCCCAGGTTGTGGGTTACGATGATAACGGCCGTATTCGTCTTTTTCGCAATATCCCGGATCATCTCCAGCAGCTGGGCCTGTGTGGTAACATCCAGAGCGGTCGTCGCCTCGTCTGCCACCAGAATCGTAGGCTCTGAGGACATGGCCATGGCAATCATGATTCTCTGGCGCATACCGCCGGAAAACTGCTGCGGATAGTATCCGAAGCGCTCCTCGGCATCCGGGATATTGACCAGCTTTAACATCTCGATGGCCTTCTTCTTTGCCTCCTCCTTGCTCAGATGGAGGTGCTCCATGATATTTTCCTGAATCTGATAGCCGATGGTCAGAACCGGATTTAACGAGGTCATAGGCTCCTGGAAAATCATGCTGACCTTTCCGCCTCTCATATGACGCATCTCTTCGCTTTCCGCATCGTACTCCAGCATATTTTTGTCATTTCCCTGGATGTAAACCTCACCGCCGGTAATCTTGCCGGGGGACTGGATCAGCTGCAGCATGCTCATCATGGTTACTGACTTGCCGCTTCCCGATTCCCCGACGATTCCGATGATTTCACCGGGATTGATATACATGGACACGCCGTCTACTGCCTTCACCAGCTGTCCGTCTGTCTTAAAGCATGTCTCGATATTCTTTATCTCAAGCAAATGTTCCATCTGCTGACCTCCTTTTTCCTTCCTACACTTCGCCTCTCAGCCGCGGGTCCAGAGCATCCCGGACGCCGTCGCCGAACATGTTCAGACTGATAACCAGCACGGCCACGCAGACACCTGGCACTAATGCGAATACCGGGTTCTGGAGAAGGAACAGACGTCCCTCGCTGACCATGCTTCCCCAGGAAGCGGTGGGTGCGCTGATTCCCAGGCCTAAAAAGCTTAAGCCTGCCTCGGCCAGAATCGTGGAGCCTACCTGCTGGGTCATCATAACGATAATCGGAGAAATACTGTTGGGCAGAATGTGCTTGAACATCAGCCGGAAATCCTTATTGCCCTGCAGCTTTCCTGCCATGATGTAGTCTGCCTGTTTGATGGTAAGCACCTGTCCTCTCATCATACGCACATAACCTGCCATGGATGAGATTCCAAGGATGATCGCAAGATTGCGAATACCGCTTCCGAATACGGCGGTCAGCGCCATCGCCAGGATAATCTGCGGAATCGCCCGGATGGCCTCCATGATTCTGGTAATCACATCATCCACGATGCCGCCGAAATATCCGGCCACCATACCGAAGAAGGTACCGATGACACAGGCAATCATAACGGCCAGAACACCGATGATTAAGCTGACTCTGGTTCCGTAGATAATCCGGCTCAGCACATCCCGGCCGAAGTTATCGGTGCCTAACAGATGTGCTTTGCTGGGACCCTGAAGAAAGGCTGCAAAATCCGCGAAATTCGGGTCATAGGGGGCGATAAGGGGGGCAAATACCGCCATTGCGATAAACAATACCACCACCAGCGAACTAAATATGGCCACCTTTCTGGCAAATAAGGTTTTTATTGTCTTTTTCCATCTTCCATTATTTTTCATCTTGCTGCCTCCTCCTTACTCGTAGCGGACTCTTGGATCAACTACCGCATACAGGATGTCTGTCAAGAGATTGATGATACAGGATACCAGGGCCGTCACCAGCACGCAGGCCTGAACCACCGGGATATCACGGGACTGGATTGCCTTTACGAACAGGGAACCCATGCCCGGAATGTTAAATACCGACTCGACAAACATGGAACCGGCCAGCATGGAGCCCAGTCTCATGCCCAGAATCGTAATGACCGGAATCAATGCATTTTTCAAAGCATGAAGGAAGATTACCTTCTTTCTGGAAAGGCCCTTGCTCCGCGCGGTTCTCACATAATCCTGACGGATTACCTCCAGCATACTGGAACGGGTCTGTCTCGTGGTGGTTGCAACGCCGCCCATCGCCAGACAGAACAGCGGCATGATGGCCTGCTTGATTCCCATGGCCATATCCTCCGAAAACCAGGTAAAGCCGTAGGATGGAAGCCATCCCAGCTTCATGGCAAATATGTACATCACTAAAAGCGCAATCCAGAATTGAGGAAGGCAGGCTGTAATATTTGCCAGCAGCGTCACCACCGTATCGGCAGGCTTGCCTCGGTACACCGCACTGATGACACCAAACAGGATTCCAAGAGGAATACTGATCACAAACGCGCTCAATGAGAAAAACAGCGTAATCGGGATTCGCTCCGACAGCACCTCCAATGTCGGCTTATGAAACTGGGTGGACTGCCCCAGATCTCCCCGAACCGCTCCGGTCAGCCAGCTAAAGTATCTCATAATGATTGGCTGGTCCAGCTTCAGTTCGTGATAAACACGGTCATACTCTTCCTGGGAAACCTCTTCTCCTAACATCGCATATACCGGGTCACCTGGGATAAGCGACACCAGCATAAACGTGAAAATGGAAATCAGGAAAATAATCAGAAGCATCTGTCCTGTTCTCTTTAATACATAAGTTTTCATGTTGTCTCTCCTCTCTTTTTAAGGAACGCCTTCCCGTTCCATTCTTTCGCGTCAGAGCATCTGCAAGCTTCATTTTTTATAGGCTGTCTAAATAACTGTCATTTTCCCAGATTATGTGTTTTCATTATAAAATGAATCTGATATAATAAGAAAATAGTCATTTTACAGTTTTCGTGTTTTGATTTCTGTATATTATGTACGTTTTCGTTATTTTTATGGTTTTATTATATTGCATTTTATGCAATATTTCCAATGACCCCTTCCTATCATTACTATAGGCAATGCCTATAATAGGAATCGTTCTCATTAAAGAAAGAAGGACTGATTATGGATACACGATACCTGGAATACATTCTTGTTCTGGCAGAAACCGGGAACATGACCAGAGCTTCGAAAAAGCTCTATATCTCCCAGCCGACACTGAGTCAGTTTCTCTCCAAGCAGGAGCAGGAAATCGGCGCTCCCCTGTTTCAGCGTACCGGAGGCATCTACACACTGACACCGGTAGGTGAACTTTATGCCGAATATGCCCGGCGCGTGCTCTCACTGACTGATATCCTGGAAAAAGACATCAAACGGATTGCCACCACCAGCCAGATCCGCATCGGCACCTCTGCCTCCAGCGCACTGCAGATGCTCTCCTCCATCCTGGTGGATTTCCGGAAATACTATCCGAATGTGGAGCTGCTTTTATCCGATGGAAATCTCCGTTCTATGGGAACTGCCATATCAAAAGGTGACATGGATATCGCGTTTCTGACCGCCAACTCCATGGACCAGTACAAAGGCCAGTGCATTGAATTAAAGAAGGAGGAGGTCGTTCTGGCCGCGCCGGCTGCCCACCCCTTCTGCCAAAAGACAGCCGATGGAACCGCTCACGTTCTGACCAGCCAGCAGTTATTATCTGCCTTTCGGAATTTTCCCTTTATCCTTCAGCATAAAGGCTCCTGTATCCGTTATCTGGTCGATGACTTTTTTGATGAAGAGGATTTTAACCCGATCGTTGCCTGCAGCACGAACAACGCCCGGTCTATCTGCGATATGGTATCCAGCAATATTGGAATTGGTTTTATCCCGGCCAGCTACGCCAGCCCATGCCCGCAGATTACTTATTTTACGCTGGAACCGAAGCTATTTCGAATTCATGTGATTTTATACCGAAAAGACCTGGTCCTGGAACCACCGCACAAATATCTCATCGAACTGGCTTCCCGATATGCAGAAGAAAACTGGGGTTTTCTTCCGAACCCGTAAAAAAGGCAAAAAGAAAGACCACCGTACTAAAAAATCCGATGGTCTTTCTTCATCTGGTGCAGGCGCTGAAGCTTTTTTGCCCCATCCGCCCCAAGCTGTTCCATAACTGCAACAATCAATGCGTCCACCATTGCCGTGGCGGCTGTCATCGAGTGGTATTCATTCGCTTCGCCGCGGTATACATAGAGGTTAATGTCAGCGGAATCGTCTTCCGGCATAATCAGCCGGCTGGTGAAGCACAAGGTCCGAAATCCAGCTTCTTTTTGACAATCCAGAATGGTCCGGCTCTCCCATGATACTTTGGAAAAGGCAAAGAATATAACAAGGTCATCCGCTTCCGCCTGCGCCAGGCCCTCCAAAAGCTCCGAACCTCCCGACGGCAGGAGGATGACCGGCAGCCCTAAGCGGCGCAGCCGGAAAAAAAGCAGTTCTCCCATCGATGCGGAAGCGCTCTTGGCGTGAATATAAATCCGTTTTCCGTTCCGGATTGCACGGACAGCCTCTTCAAATACGGAATCATCCAGCTGCTCCAGCGTTTTTTCCAGACACTGATGCTGTCTGTTCAGATACCGGGCAGCGCAAAACCCATCGCCGGAAAACAACGTGCCTGCCATTTTCCCCGCAGGTCCTTCCAGATGATTCTGTTCCAGGATAATACTCTTTAACTGTTTATAATCCTGACATCCCATATGACGGACGAATCGGGAAATGCTTGCTTCCGAAACCTCAATCTGAGCCGACATCTGGCCGATGGACATAAACATGACCTCTTCCCGATGCCCCTCGATATATTCCAGAATGCGGCTGTCTGTCTGCGATAAGCGGTCGGGTGACTGGGGAAATTGAAGTTTCATATTATTCTGCCGCCTCCTCCTGGTGAAGCATATTCCAGGATGGGGTACTGCCAAGAAGCACCGAAACGTAGTCCCCTCCCAGCGCATGAATCTCCTTCAGGGCGCGTTTCAGCAGCGCAGCCGTATGAACCTGGAATGCTGCCTGCTCCGAGATGCACAGTTGATAATTGCCCTGCACCATTTCTTCATAAAGCTCCGGAATGGTGTGGACGGTGCGCGCAAAACAGGTTCGGATGCAGCCATACTGTACCGCCTGATGGGTGTCGCTTCCTCCTACAACCGGCTTTCCCAGCCTTTTCCCCAATGCGCGGGTCATCTGCTCCGTGCGCTCTCGATTGTCCGCAATATCCTTGCCGTTCATGTCGAAAAAATGAAGCCGCTCAAGCTGGGCGCAGGGAAGCTCCGGGATATGGCCGCCGCTGCGAAATGGGTGGCCGCCCCCAATCAGAACCGGGTACTCCTCCAGAAGATCCATAAGCTGTGCAAATGGGAGAAAACGGCCCTTTTCCTTGTAAGGCTCCAGACGGCGGTTCAGCTCCAGAATGGCCGCCATGGGACCGATGGACAGGATGTGCCCGCCCTCGGCGATATCGGTCTCCATGCCAGGGAATATCCGTAATCCCTCAAAAATCAGGGTGTCTCCATCCTGATCGGCATGTTCGCTGATATACTGATATACTTCATCAAAGCCAAGTGTATTAAAATGCTCCGTCAGACACAGGGCGTCCAGACCGGCCTTTCCGGCTTCCGAGAAAAGCCAGTGCGTGTATTCTTTGGAAAAGGGAAGCTTTTTCGCAAGCTTTCCGTGTGTATGAAAATCAAGATACAAAATAATTCTCCTTTCAGATCATGCTCGAAATCAATACCGTGACTGCCACCCATAAAAAGGACACCGCAGCAAAAAGCAAATCGTCATAGCCGATCTTCAGCGACGCAAGCTTCATCCTCCGGACATCCCGGCTGACAGCGGCATACCGATAGCCTTTGATTTCCAACGCCTCCACCGTCGTGCGGCTCCGTTTTGCCGTATTAAGCATCAATGGGTAGAACGCATGAATCACGATTTTTACCTGATAAATCAGATATTTGATTTTCCCCGTAAAATTGTCATGGGCAGGCGGGTTGCCGCGGAGGCGGTAACTCAGCAGCACATTCTGGAATTCCTCCATCAGCATGGGGAGCATCCGATATGCATAGGAGATGGAGAAGGACAGCCGCTCCGGGCAGCCGTACCACATAAGTCCGTTGGACAGGCGGTCCGGGTCAAGGCCGGAGAACACCGTAACGGAGGCGAGAGATACGGTGGCAACCTTCAGCGTCAATGTCAGAAGCGGAGCAATCGCGGAGGCATCTCCGCCAAACAAAAACGTGGTAAACAAAAGCACACCGGTCTGAGAAAACACGCCCAGGCCAAACAAAAACAGCACCAAGCCGGCAACCTGGGCCAGCACCGTTGTAATCATCACCAGCACGAAGCAGCCCAGCAGGAATACCGTATCATGGGCGAACCAGGGTACCAGGCCAAAAAACAGATACCACGCAAGCAGTATCCGCGGGTCACGGACCGCAATCACTGTGTCGTCATTTCCATAGGCGTTTTTCAAAACCTGATTCCGCAGAAAATCCATGGAAAACTTGTCTAAAATACTTTCGGATAATTTACTCAGCATGGGAAACCTCCTTGCGGAATAACCGGATAAACTCCGGTACGGTATAGCACAGCGCATCCTGGCAGACTTCTCTGCCCATGTGAAAGATTTCCGGTGGGCGGATTCCCACGCGGCGCGCCAGCTCTGTGTCCGCGAATATTTCGTCCCGTGTGCCGTCGCCCACAACACGCCCGCCGGACAGCACGATGATGCGGTCTGCCCATTCACAGACAAGCTGCATGTCATGGGTCGCGATCATAACCGTCTCCGTAATCTCCTTCATTTCGTTCAATGTACGCATGATTTCTTTTCGGGTTGCAATATCCAGATTAGCCGTAGGCTCATCCAGGAGCAGCAGGCCAGGATTCAGCGCAATCCCGATGGCCAGACTGGCCCTGCGCATCTGTCCGCCGGACAGCAGACGCCCGTCCCGGCCGGCAAGCCCGGTCAGACGGAAGCGTGTCAGCAGCTCCTGTGTTTTTTCCTCCCAGTTTTCCACCTGACGCACCTGCATGGCATAAGCGATATCGCCTTCGATGGAATCCTTGATAAACATTTCCTCCGGATTCTGATAGACCAGGGAAATCTGGCGGGAAAGCTGTTCCGGTTTCCGGTTTTTCATTGTGATTCCATTCAGGAATATCTCGCCCCCGGAAGGCTTCAGCAGCCCCACCATAAGCTTCATCAGCGTGGATTTTCCCGCGCCGTTGGAGCCGATCAGTGCGATATTTTCGCCCCTGCGCACGGTAAGGTTCATCTTGTCGAACACAACATGCGGCTCGCCCTTTACCGAGCGATAAGAAACGGTCACATCCCGGAATTCTGCAGCCGGCTGTCCTTCTGTCCCGGAGGATTGTATGCGCGGCGCAGGCTTTGCAGTCCGGGGAAGAGCCCGGAAGATGGACCTGCCTTCTTCAACGGTGGTCGGAAGCGCGCAGGACGCAGGAAGAAAGCCATTGGTCCGCAGCGCATGAGCCGCAAGAGTGACCTGCGGCGGATAAATATTGCTTGCCTGCAGCTCCTCGACCCGGTTCAGCGCTTCATGCGCAGGAAGGAGCCATGCGGCCCTTCCGTTTTGAAGGAGCAGCACATGTCTGCAGTACTCCGCAATGTATTCGGTATGATGCTCAATTACGATAATGGTTTTTCCATGTTTCTCATTCAGGTCCCGCAGGACCTGGTAAATCCGGTCCGCATGGCCCGGATCCAGCTGGGCGATAGGTTCGTCCAGAATCAGAATATCCGGCCCCAGGGCAACCGCGCCGGCAAGAGCCAGCAGGTGTGTCTGTCCGCCGGAAAGCTGCCAGATGTATTCATTTTCCCGGTTTTCGAGGCCGCATTTGACGAGAGCATCCCGCCCTCTTTCTATGTAGTCCTCCATTCCGTAATTCAGGCAGGCGTAGGACGCGTCGTCTAACACCGTCGGACGAACAATCTGATTCTCGAAATCCTGATAGACATATCCGACCTTTTTCGCCAGAGCGCCCACATCGGACTCCAGCGTGTTCTGACCGTCGATCCGCACCTGTCCTGTAAATGTACCGGCAATAAAATGGGGAATCAATCCGTTTAAAACCTTGCATAACGTAGATTTCCCGCAGCCGTTGTTGCCAACGACTGCGAGAAAATCACCCTGCATGATTTCAAGATTGATGTGGTCCAGCGTGGGAGTATCTGCGCCGGGATAAGTATAGCTCAGATTTTCAATCTTGATTACGCCCATATTTACTCCACCTTTGCGGTTTCTGCGTTTTTACGCATAACCAGAAGCACTGCAATGGCAGCAATTGCGGCCACGACCATTCCAACCGCCACAGCGGTGCCGCTCTCTGCCCAGCCGGCTTCCCAGTCAATCAGTTCAAAACCGCTTTCCGCCAGCATTTCGGCAGCGATGGCGCACAGGAAGGCGATTCCGCAGCCCACTGCGGTCTTAACGCCGATTCCTTCCAGCGCAGTCTCTTTGGTGCGGGGCTGCATACCCAGCAGCGGCTCGATTTTTCCATAAAGCTTCGGAACCAGGAACAGGGTAGGCAGCAGGCAGAACAGAATGCCGGAGAAGAGCAGGTCGTTCAGGAACGCAAACCCTTCTGTTGCAAAAACGCTTGCGGGAAGTCCTGCAACTGCTTCAAAATCTTCAACCGCGAACTGTACCTTGCAGATATCCACGATCGTACCCATCAAAAGCTGCGCACCGGTGCCAACAAAGGCAGCGATACCAACCATCTTTGTGTTTCTCGGATCGCGGACCAGCCTGCCTGCGATGTAGACGCCGATGGTTACGGTAATGAACTTTTCGAGTTCGCCCAAACCGCCAAACTGTCCCAGCATAATTTCGCTGAACACAAGCTCGCCGGTCGCGGCGCCGAGAGCTGCAGAAAGCGGGTCAAACAGAATTGACAGAACAAGGGGAATGAACAGGAAGTATTCCACGGAAAATTCCACAATACCGACCTGAAATTTCGGAATCAGTTCGGTAAAGAGTGTTGCGAGACCATACAGTGACATTGTCAGAACGAACACCATCAATTTCTGAGACTGCGAAGCTTGCTTGCTTTGTAATGTAGCCATTTTCTTTTCCTCCAGTTTTGAGTCGATTACATTTTCTTTGTACATAATCATTCTACTCATACTGTGTAAAATGCGCTGCCATAATCTTGTAAAATGAAAGTAATATTTCCGCAGTCTCATTCGTGAAATACAATTTTCATGTATTTTTACATCCTCGTAACCAGCGTCCCTTCCTCATCAAACACCAGCGCCTCCGGCTCGGAAACTGCCTTCACCCCCGGATATTTTCCATTCACCACATCCTCATAGTAGGCCTCCGACAGCATAATCCGGCCCACATGAAGGGTATTTTGAATCCGTACCATCCGCACATGCTCCCGGTCAATCTGGTTGGCGGTGCGGATGCAGGCCTGGATGGCCTCCTTATCCGTGGCAACCACCGGCGGCATCATGCCGGACCGGAGAACGGTGCTGGTGAAGCAGTTGGTATAGATGATATCAAAATCCAGCTTATGGAAAATCCGCTGCGTGATGATATCGGCCAGTCCCATGCCGTTTGCATTGCCGTGAGAGCATTCGGTCAGGTCCAAAAAGCAGGTCCGCTTTACCTTCAGTCCGCCCTTGCCGAATTCCGTAGACCAGGTGCCGGAGATGTTCGGGTCCACGCCGGTGCCGCTAAAGTTCTTTCCAATCTCATCTACCACCAGCACATCGGCCTCCTCCACCTTGATGCTCGGCATATTGGAAAATGCCGTCTTTAACAGCTCCGGCTCCCGTTCAAATATCTGATTCGCCGGGATGGCCTCGATCAAAGCGGTTTCGTCATACGCATTTTCCACGCACGGAATGGCAAACAGGATTTTGGAGTTCTCTACAATCACCTTTGCGTTTGCCGGAAGATTTCTTGCCATATTCCCCAGGCCGTCGCTGTGCACGCTCTCCGCGCCCTTCTGCTTGCCCAGTCCCACTACCATCATCTTGCAGACGCCGCTTTCGTAGGTGCCGCGGAATGCATTGTGCGGCTTGATCCGGCAGGAGACGATGATTCCGTCGGCTTCATTGGCGTTCTTATCCTGGTAAACCGGCTTTCCGTACTGGGAATAGCCTAACAGTACGGTCTCCATGGAGGATTTCACCGGACAGCCCATGGTTTCCTCCGTGATGTTGTATCCGGCCAGCAGCTCCCGCTGCCCCTCTGCATTGGCTCCGCCGTGGCTTCCCATAGCCGGAACGATGAATGGATGCGCACCCTTCTCCTTGCAGAAATCCACGATGGCTTTCGTAATGATATCCACGTTGGCCACGCCCCGGCTGCCGGCCGTTATGGCGATGGACATGCCCGGACGGATTGTTGCCGCAATCTCCGGTCTGGAAAGCTGTTCATACACCACCGCCGGAATCCGGGACGGCTCAATCCGGTCCTTCTTAAATTCCTGAACCGCATGAAACATCCTCGGTATCTCCACATCCTTTAATAATCGGGCTACACTCCCATTTTCTGCAAGCTTCATCGCACGCTTCCCCTTTCTTTAAAAACAACAGACTTTTTTCTCAGTTATACTGCTTCTATTATAAGTAGGGGAAAGCTGGAAGTAAAATTAATATTATTTAGAACTACTCTCATTATTCCACCTTTATCATCCGGTATCCGACCCCGATATGGGTCTGAATATACTGCGGCGTGTCCGGTTCCTTCTCCAGCTTTTTCCGGAGCGTCGCCATAAAGACACGAAGGGAGGCGATATCATTGTCCCAGCTGCTGCCCCAGATTTTCTGCGTGATGAAGGTATGGGTCAGCACCTTGCCTGCATTCTTGGACAGCAGGCACAAAAGCTTATATTCAATCGGCGTAAGATGCAGCTCCTCATCCTTCAGATACGCGCATCCGGCCGCATAATCGATGCGAAGCTGCCCGTTGGAAAATACGGAAGCCTCCGCCGGAGATTCGCTCTGCATCATGGCCAGACGCCTCTGCGTGACACGGAGACGGGCCAGCAGCTCCTCCACGGAGAAGGGCTTTGTCAGATAATCATCCGCTCCGGCGTCCAATGCGTCAATCTTATCCGTATCCTCGCTGCGCGCGCTGATTACAATAATCGGCAGATTGGACCAGGTGCGGATTTTCTCAATCACCTCTACGCCGTCCATATCCGGAAGTCCCAAATCCAGCAAAACGATATCCGGATTGTGGGACGAAGCCTCCAGGATGGCCGCCGCGCCGTTCTGGGCGGTGAGATAGCGGTAATCATGCGCTTTTAATGTGGTTGTAATCAGGTTTCTTACAGAGGTATCATCCTCTACAACTAAAATCATTGGTTTATTCATGAAGCTGCACCTCCCCGGCAGGTAATGTAAAGGTAAAAACCGTTCCATGCGGCGTATTGTCGGAAACCGTGATTTCACCGCCATGGGCATTGATTATGGACCTGCAAAGCGAAAGCCCCAGGCCAAGACTGCGCCGGCTGTCCGCGATTTTATTCGCGCAGCTGTAAAACATATCGAATACTCTCTCCTTCGCTTTATCCGGAATCCCGTCCCCGTCATCCGCTATGGAAACCACGGCCATCCCGTTCCTCTTTGCGGTTTTGATCACGATATGGGACCCCTTCGGCGTATACTTCACGGCATTGTCCACGATATTGATGATCACCTGTACGATGAGCTTGGCATCCATCCTGGCAAGGAGGTAATCCTCCTGGTTCTCCACCGTAATATGATGCTCCACGCTTTTCCGATTCACATGGCGGAGCGCTTCGTCCACCGCATCGTCGATCAGGTCCTCGCTCATCCGGAGATTCAGCCGCCCCTCCTCGATTCGTGTTACGGCAAGCAGGTTCTCCACCAGATTGATCAGCCACATGGAATCATCGTAGATATCGGTATATAGCTGCCGCTTCGTCTCCTCGTCGAAGGAGGGGCCGTTGGAAAGCAGGTTACTTGCATTGCCGGAAATGGAGGTCAGCGGCGTGCGCAGGTCATGGGAAATCGCCCGAAGAAGGTTCGCCCGGAGCTGCTCGTTCCTTGCAAGAACGGCAGCCTCCTCCTTCTCTCTTGCGTTTTTCTCATTTTCCAGTGACAGCGCACATTCGCCCAGAATGGAAAGCAGGATGCTGTTTTCAAAGGCGTCCAGCGGCTCTTCTCCCATCACGATTCCAACCACACCGTATACCCGCTCGTTAATCCGGACAGCCAGATACATGCATTTTGCGTTGGAAAGAGTTCCGGTGGCGGCTCCGGCATGCTTGTTGTTTTTCAGCACCCACATCGCCACCGCCTTTTCACTGTCGGAGAGGCAGGCCTCATCAAAGGGATGTTCCGGCAGAGAAAAAACCTTCGGAGCGCCCAGCGTATGATTCTCATATAAATAAAACACAATATCCCGGCCCAGCAGTTTATTGAGCTGATGCGCCGTTGTGGATACGATTTCCTCTCTGCCGGCCGCCTTCTGCAGAAGCTGGTTTGTGTCAAACAAAATCCTGGTCCGGAAGGCGGACTGAGCAGACTGCTTTGCGTGGTTTTTCAGCTGGATGGCCAGGGAACCGGTGAGGAAGGCGGACAGGAACATAATCACAAAGGTGACGGGATATCCCTGGTCGTAGGCCCGAAGCGTGAACTTCGGGTCGGTAAACAGAAAATTGAACACCAGCACACTGACCACCGAGGAAATCAGGCTGTAGACCCGGTTGGTCGTGACCACCGAGGTAATCAGCACACCGAGGACATAGACGGTAATGATGTTGGCCTCCTCAAAGCCAAAGCCCTGAAACAAATAGCCGATCAGGCTGGCCGCAATCAGGATGCCGATGCTCTTTAAGATATCCGAAGCTGAAAAGACGATATCCTTTTTCCTCTTTGCCCTTTTTGCGTGGTAGGCTGCGTTGCCGGTCACCGCGTCGGGAATGATATGCACATCCAGATTGGGCGCGCTGGCAATCAGCCGTTCCGTTAAAGAGGGCTTGCCGAACAATCCCCTTCTGGTGGCTGCGCTTCGTCCGATGACGATTTTGGAAACCCCGGAGAGCCGCGCGAATTCCGCAATCTGAAAGGAGATATCATCTCCGTAAACGGTCTCCACCACTGCGCCAAGCTGTCTGGCAAGATGCATATTGGCGCGCAGGCGCTTCTGGTTTTCCTCGCTCATAACCGAAAAATCCGGCGTTTCCACAAACAGCGCCGTAAACATGCCCCGAAACGCATCTGCCATCCTGGCGGCGGTGCGGATAATCTTCGCATTTGACGGCGAGGAGGACAGGCACACCAGGATATGCTCATCGGTATGATAGCCGGCATGATTTTTCATGCGCGCGTTTTCCGTCAGACGGTTCACACGGTCGGCGCACCGGCGCAGCGCAAGCTCTCTTAACGCGGTCAGATTTTCTATGGAAAAAAAGTTCTGCAGCGCCTGCCTTGCCTGCTTCTCCTTGTAAACATTGCCCTCCTCAAGCCGCCCGATCAGCTCCTGCGGCTCGATATCCACCAGCTCCACCTGGTCTGCGCAGTCAAACACCGAATCCGGAATCCGTTCCCGCACCAGGATGCCGGTAATCGAGGCAACCGTATCATTCAGGCTCTCGATGTGCTGCACATTGACGGTGGTATAGACATCGATTCCGGCCCGCAGCAGCTCTTCGATATCCTGATAACGCTTGGCGTGGCGGCAGCCCTCCCCATTGGAATGGGCCAGCTCATCTACCAGGAGAATCTGCGGCTTCCTCCGAATGGCCCCGTCAAGGTCAAATTCATGGAGCGTGATTCCGTTGTGTTCCATCTCAAGCGTCGGCAGAAGCTCCAGACCCTTCAAAAGGGCCATGGTCCTGGGCCGGGTATGAGGCTCGATATAGCCGGCCGCCACATCCACCCCGTTTTTCACGGCCGCATGAGCCGCCTTCAGCATGGCATATGTTTTGCCGACGCCGGCCGCATAGCCGAAAAATATTTTCAAATGCCCCCGTGACTTCTGCTGCTCTTCCTCCTGAATGGCCTTTAACAGCTGCTCCGGAGTCTGCCGGTTCTCTTCCGTGAAATTTCCTTCCATATGGTTCCCTCCCGTTTCCGCAATCCCTGCATTGCCTATATTGTATCTTCTGTGGTGTAAAATGGGCATAAAAATGAAGTCCGCCATATTAAGACCTTATAAAGACTACAGCCACCCGAATATCAAAGCAAGCGGAAGGACAGCCGCCATGGTGCAGGTGGTAACGGCTCCCAGAATGAAGATTGGGAGCCCCACAAACATGGCCAGGAATGCAAAGTACGGATGATGAAATACAAAGCGTTCCGCGCCTTTATCAAAACGATTTTCCCATTTATGAAAAGTTTTCCCAATTACTGTCATAATCAACTCCTCCTTATGCTTTCATGGTAGCATAAGGAGAATTAAAATGGTGCAAGGCTTCCGGCAGACAAATTAAGATAAAATAAGCGCTTTTCACGGCTGCAGAATCCCATCCAGCATTAAGTTTACCTTTAATACATTGACGGTTTCCTCACCGAACAATCCCAGGAACCGGCCGCTGGTGCATGTTTTGATGATTTCCCTGACCGCGTTCTCCGTCATGCCATTGGCTTTCGCAATCCGCGCCGTCTGGAATTCGGCGGCCGCCGGAGAAATATGAGGGTCCAGGCCGCTGCCGGAGCAGGTCACCAGATCTGCCGGAACCGCCGTTTCCTCCATATCCGGGTTGGCCGCGCGCAGCATCTCCACACGCCGGGCAACCAGCTCCCCGTATTCCCCGCCTGCAGGGCTTAAGTTCGACGGCGCCGCGTACATCAGTGTTTTTCCATTCTCGTCTTTATAGGTGGAAACGTCCACATTCATAATCCGGCCCCACATATGAGCCTCATCATTATACGATTGTCCCAGCAGCTCACAGCCATATTTTTTACCATCCACCTCAATGATGCTGCCGTTCGCCTTGTCCGGGAAGAGAAGCTGCGCGATACCGGTCACGCAGCCGGTATAAACCACGCCGCAAAGCGCGGTATAAATCAAAAACATAACAAACGCCTTCGAAAGAACCTGTTTCATGATCTTCATTGTCTTAACCTCCTGTTCTGTTCTATCCTTTCCAGATTTCATATCGTCCTTATACCGCTCCGGACAGGACCAGCAGCATATCAATCAGCTTAACGAAGATAAAAGGAGCTGCAAGACCGCCCAGGCCATAAATCAGAAGATTCCGTGACAACAGCTTTCCGGCCGGGACCTCACGATACTTTACGCCCTTCAGCGCCAGCGGAATCAGCGCAATAATAATCAAAGCGTTATAAATAATGGCGGAGAGCACCGCGCTCTGGGGCGAATGCAGACCCATGATATTCAGCGCCGAAAGTCCGGGATAAAGTCCCATAAACAGCGCCGGGATAATGGCAAAGTACTTCGCCACATCATTTGCGATGGAGAAGGTGGTCAGACTGCCCCTCGTCATCAAAAGCTGCTTGCCGATACGGACGATATCAATCAGCTTGGTCGGGGAAGAGTCCAGATCCACCATGTTTCCGGCTTCCTTGGCCGCCTGTGTGCCGGTATTCATGGCAACCGCCACATCAGCCTGGGCCAGCGCCGGGGCGTCGTTTGTGCCGTCGCCCGTCATGGCGACCAGATGTCCCTTCGCCTGAAAATCGCGGATCATCTGAAGCTTGCCCTCCGGCGTCGCTTCCGCGAGAAAATCATCCACACCGGCCTCTGCCGCAATCGCCGCCGCAGTCATGGGGTTATCGCCGGTAATCATAATGGTCTTGATTCCCATCTTGCGAAGGTCGGCGAATTTCTCCTGAACCCCCTGCTTGATGATGTCCTTCAGATGAATCACGCCGAGAATCTTATGATTCTTTGCGACCACCAGAGGGGTACCGCCCTGTCTGGCAATATCCTGCACCACCCGGCCGCATTCCTCCGAATAAATACCGCCGCAGCCTGTTACATACTGCTGCATGGCCTCGGCTGCTCCCTTGCGGATTTCATTGCCGTCAAAGTCCACGCCGCTCATCCTGGTTTTCGCGGTAAATGGGATGAAGGTCATATTCTTATCCGAAAGACTTCTTTCCCGGATACCGAACTCCTTTTTTGCCAGGATTACAACGCTTCTGCCCTCCGGAGTCTCATCGGCAAGAGAGGAAATCTGCGCCGCATCGGCAAGCTCCCTCTCGTCTGCGCCGTCCACCGGAAGAAACGCGTATGCCTGCCGGTTGCCCAGGGTAATGGTGCCCGTCTTATCCAGCATCAGAATATCCACATCGCCTGCGGCTTCAATCGCCCGGCCGCTCATAGCCAGCACATTCGCCTGATTCAGCCGACTCATTCCCGCAATGCCGATGGCGGAAAGCAGCGCGCCAATGGTGGTCGGCGCAAGGCAGACCAGCAGTGCAGCCAGTGTGGTAACCGATGTTGGATTCTCGATTCCGGCCTGCTTTGCAGAAAACATAGAATAGGTATAAAGCGACATCGTAACCAGGATAAAGATAACGGTCAGCGCCACCAGGAAAATCTGCAACGCGATTTCATTCGGCGTCTTTTTGCGGGCGGCGCCCTCTACCATGGCAATCATCTTATCCAGAAAGCTCTCTCCCGCTTCGCTGGTAATCTGCACCACAATCCAGTCGGAAAGCACTGTGGTGCCTCCGGTCACGGCGCTCCGGTCGCCGCCGGCTTCACGGATGACCGGAGCAGACTCGCCGGTGATGGCGCTTTCGTCCACCGATGCAGCGCCCTCCACAACCTCTCCGTCGCCGGGAATCTGTTCGCCCGCCTTTACAAGAACAAAATCGCCCTTTTTCAATGTGACAGAAGAAACGGAAGTAATCTGGTCCTTCTTTTCGGGAGAAGGAATTTTATGTGCTTCCACATCCTTTTTCGCGGCGCGCAGGGAATCGGCCTGCGCTTTTCCTCTGCCCTCCGCAATGGCTTCCGCGAAGTCTGCAAAGATACAGGTAAACCAGAGGATGACTGCGATTGCCAGCGTGTATCCGCTGGATGCATCCTGCCAGCCGAACAGGGACAGAATCCAGAGTCCGGTGGTCAGGATTGCGGAAACATAAACCAAAAACATAACCGGGTTCTGCGCCTGTGTCTTTGGACTTAACTTGATAAATGAATCTTTTATGGCTCTGCCGACCATCTTTTTATCGGCAAATGCGCTTTTTGTTTTTGATGCCATAACCGCGCCTCCTTACATTTGATTACTGAAAAACTCTGCCAGCGGTCCGAGAGCCAGCGCCGGGAAGAAACTCAGCGCGCCTACAAGAATAACCACGAAAATCAGCAGAAATACAAACATTCCGTTTGTTGTGGAAAGGGTGCCTGCGGTTACTGCGATTTTCTTCTTTCCCGCAAGGCTTCCCCCGATTGCCAGCGTTCCGATCATCGGAAGGAACCGGGCAGACAGCATGACAAGACCGAGGGAAACATTCAGGAATACGGTGTTTCCGTTAAAGCCGGCAAAGGCTGAGCCATTGTTGCCGCCGCAGGAGGAATAGCTGTACAGAAGCTCCGAAAAGCCGTGCGCTCCGCTGTTGTTCAGACTGTCTGCAACGCCTGGCACCGCCGCCGCAATGCCGCTGCCAATCAGGATGGCAGCCGGTGTGGCCAGACAGACCAGAACTGACCATTTCATCTCATAGGGTTCAATCTTTTTGCCGAGAAATTCCGGCGTCCTGCCGACCATAAGACCGGCAATGAATACGGTCAGGACCGCAAATGCAAGCATTCCGTAAAGTCCGCAGCCTACGCCGCCAAAAATCACCTCGCCCAGCTGCATCAGCAGCATGGTAACCATACCGCCCAGCGGTGTGTAACTGTCGTGCATGGAATTTACCGAGCCGTTGGAGGCCGCGGTGGTAAACGCCGCCCAGGTGGAGGAGGCCGCAATCCCAAACCGGGTCTCCTTCCCTTCCATGTTGCCGCCTGCCTGGTTCATCATGGAAATATCCACACTGCCGTCCTGCGCGAGCTGGGGCGTGGCAAGCTGTTCACTGACCGCAATCGCTCCCAGGGCCGCCGCCAGGCAAAGAAACATGGCCAGAAAGATTACGATGCCCTGCTTTTCGTTTTTCACGGCTTTTCCGAAGGTAAAGCAAAGGGCCGCCGGAATCAGCAGGATGGACAGCATCTCAATCAGATTGGTAAATGCGTTCGGATTTTCAAGTGGATGCGCGGAATTAACGCCCATATATCCGCCGCCGTTTGTGCCGGTCTGCTTAATGGCCACCTGGCTTGCCGCCGGTCCCATCGGAACGAACTGCTCCGTCACAATTTCTGCATCCAATACCGCCTGACCGTCCACCGTCACCGTATTCGATTCCAGATTAATTTCAGCATTTTCAAGGATTTCTCCCTCCGCGCTGACTGCAATCGGCTCAACCAGGGATACGGTTTCCGCGCCCTTCCAGTTCTGGATGACGCCGCCGCTGACCAGCAGCAAAGAAACTGCAAGGTTCAGCGGAATCAGAAGGTGGATGATGATTCTTGTCATATCCACCCAGAAGCTTCCCAGCCCGTCGGTCTTCACTTTTATAAAGCCGCGGATCAGGGCAAACAATACGGCAATGCCGGATGCCGCAGATACAAAGTTCTGAACCGTCAGCCCGGCGGCCTGCGTCAGATAGCTCAGCGTGGATTCCCCGCTGTATGCCTGCCAGTTTGTATTGGTAATGAAACTGGCTGCCGTATTAAAGGACAAATCCCATTTCACTCCCGGCAGTCTCTGGGGATTTCCCGGAAGAACGCCCTGCATGAGCTGTAAAAGAAACAGGAACACAAAACCGATACCGGAAAAAACCAGCACCGAAGCCGTGTACTTTTTCCAGTCCATCTGTTCCTCCTTATCCACCCGCATCACTCGGTACACGGCGTTTTCGCAGGGGGTGAGAAGCCCGGACAGAAACGTTTTTTCGCCGTTCATCACCTTTTTGATGTATGCTCCCAGCGGAACCGCCAGGATAACGAGAACGGCAAGATAAAGAACATATTGAATCACTGCACTCATTTTTGTAAATCTCCTCTCTTCCTTTGTTTGAATTTCAATGTCATTCTACCTGTATTTCCATGAAATCGGCCTAAGGATTCTTTCCATGACATTAAGCTTGCATAAAGAAAGGAAATCCATGAAATCGTACATTTTCTTTTCCTAATATTCATTATATACTAGAAGGAAGCAGGGGACTGTGTACACAAAAACGATATATGGAGGTGCAGCATGCACAATTCTTATTTTTCCAATCCGAACAATTTCATTTCTTCTGACCAGCTTGCCTGGTGTGCGGATTTCTGTAAGAAGAACTGGCCAGGGGAGGTCCGGCATATCTTAAGAATCGCAGACGATGCCAGAAACAAAACCTTCCTGTTTGATTTAAAATGGGATATGGAGCGCACATACGAGCCGGTTCATTTCGACGGCCCGATCAAGTGGGATTATATGCCGGGGGACGACCCGGAATTTATCTTCCAGTTCAACCGCCACCAGTTCTTCATCTGTCTGGGACAGGCCTATGCCCTCACCGGGGACGAGGCATACGCCGAAACCTTCGCCAGCCAGCTCTCCTCCTGGATTGCCGAAAATCCGCTGAACGAGGACACGAAGAAAACCACCTGGAGAAGCATCGAGGCCGGCATCCGCGGCGAAACCTGGGTAAAGGCCATGTCCTATTTTAAGGAAAGTCCAAGCATCACCGAAGACCTTCTGGCCCGCTTTGAGGACTGCCTGCGAACCCACGCCCGGTATCTGATGGAATCCTACCGGTATTTCCAGATTAAAAGCAACTGGGGCGTGATTGAAAGCCGCGGTCTTTTCGAGATTGCGCTGGCCCTGGGCGGCGCGGATG
>JAUNPZ010000016.1:29347-30768 GCA_030536455.1 Lachnospiraceae bacterium
CTGGCCGAGGGGCTCCGGGTTCAGATTCTGGATGACGGCATGCAGTGGGAACAGTCTCCTATGTATCACAATGAAGTCTTCCACTGCTCCCTGGAAGCCCTCCGCCTTGCAAAACGTTACGGCATCCCGCTGCCGGAAACCTATGTGGAAACCATCCGCCGGATGGCCTACGCAAACCTGACCTGGAAAAAGCCAAACCACTGTCAGGTGACCCAGGGCGACAGTGACGAAACCGACCTTCGGGACCTGTTATCCCAGAGTGCTTACCTGTTCTCTGACCCGGTTTTAAAGTCCGGCGGTTTTTCATGCATGGATTTTGACGGAGCCTGGGATTACCTTCAGGAAGGCGCCGAGCGCTATGAAGCGATGGAGGCCCAGGAGCCGGATTTCCTGGTAAAAGACATGGAATGCAGCGGAAACTTTTACTTAAGGTCCGGCTGGACGGAAAACTCCGACTTCTTCCACTTCCGCAGCGGAAGTCTGGGCGGCGGACACGGCCACTCCGAGAAGCTTCACATGGACCTGGTAATCGGCGGCGAAGATATCCTGATGGATTCCGGCCGCTACCATTATGTGGATGATGAAATCCGCCACACCTTAAAAAATGCCCTCAGCCACAACACCCCGACCATCGACAGCCGGGATTATGTGACCTGCCTGGATTCCTGGGGCGTAAAGGGCATGTCCCCGGCTTACCACCGTCCATTCTGCCAGAAGAACGGCTTCACCCTGGTTCAGGGCGGTCACGCCGGATATCTTCAGGAGGGCCTGGGCGATGTCTACATCAACCGGAGAGTACTGGCGCTGGGAACCGATTTATATGTAGTGGCCGATGAATTTTTCACCGCAGGGGAACATGAATTCCAGCAGAACTTCCACTTTAATCCGGACGGGAAGGTGAAGCTGAAAAATGCCGGAGATGACCTGGGATGTGGAGAAAACGGCAGCCCGATTCCTTCTGCGCACTACAGCGGACAGACGGTGGACGCCGACTTTATCTTTGTGGAAAGCCCCGCAAAAACCTGTGATTCCTCTCTTCAGGTGCAGCTAAAGGACTCCCGGCTTTCCCGCAACTATAACCAAATGGAAAACAACCAGTCCCTGACCATTTCCCGAAAAAAATCCGGCTTCTGCTGTCTCCTCACCGTCATCGCCGGTGGAAAAAAAGACAGCTATCAGGCTCCGGAAGTCACCCCGCTGGAGGTCACCTGCTCCGCAGGCGCATCCGTCCGCACGGAGGAGGAAGCACACGGCCTTCGGATTGCCTTTAATGGAAAAACCTATGTGGTAATCATCAGCCACACCGATATCGGCCACAACAGCGACCTTCTGGCCGCAGGAGGATACCTGGGACTGGGAACCGTGATTGTGTTTGAAGAAGGGGATGCGAAGACGGGCGGAACGGTGATGTGCTGGTAAAA
>JAUNPZ010000016.1:30868-39031 GCA_030536455.1 Lachnospiraceae bacterium
TTGTGTTTGAAGAAGGGGATGCGAAGACGGGCGGAACGGTGATGTGCTGGTAAAAAACAGAAAAAGTCGACATAACGAGGAGGTATTTTATGAGCAAAAAAAGATTATTGACCGGAATCATCAGTCTGGCTGTTTTATGTGCAGCCGGAAGCTTTTCCGCTTTCGCCACCCAGAGACAGCAGCCAAAGCATTCACAGGCCGCCTGTGAATGCTTTACCGATGCAGATGGGGACGGAATCTGCGATAACCAGCATGAAAAGAGCGAGCATTGCACCGGCCGCCAGAACTTCACCGATTCGGACCAGGATGGAGTTTGTGATAACCGGAAGGATGCGGGAAGACGCGGAGGACATTGCGGAAAAGGACGGAGAAACTGCAGATAATAAAGGAAAATATCGATTACTCGAAAGTGGATGGATTGCTCCATCCACTTTTTTACCCCTTACCGCTCACTTTCCCTCTCCAGCCGACACAAAATATCATTTATTATATGCGAATCCTGAATTAAATTAATGCTAAAACATTTTTTCCGCTGTCTTTGAGGTCGCAATTTGCGACCTCAAAGACAGCACTTCATCTTCTTTCAACTGAAAACGAAATTGTTCTGGAAAACGGGCAATATTTCTTTTAACCGCTTCATTCAATCGTTTTGTTTCAACCTGATGTATCACACTTTTTTCCCTTTGACTAGAGCAATCTCCGCAGAACTATCTCCAGCAGCCAGAGCATTGACAATGAAATACAATAAAATAGAAATACTAAAGTACCGCCCTGGATATTCCAGACGAATTGATGAAGCAATTAAAACAGCCTGCCGACAAAAGCCGGCAGGCCAACAAACTTCTAACATCTAACTTCTATTTTATTTCTTTCCTATCCTATCGAAATGCTTCCTGTGCATCCAGCAGATACTGCACATAGAACGCCGCTCCATTCACCAGCGCATCCTCATCCAGGTCAAACCGCTCATGATGCAGGGAATAGCAGCAGTCCTTCGCCTCGTTCCGGCAGCCCACAAAGGCATACACGCCGGGGAACTTCTCCAGGAAATAGGAGAAATCTTCTCCGCCGGGGGTTCCGGCATACTTCACCAGACCCTTTTCTCCCAGAATCTTCTTCACCGAACCGGCCGCAATCTCGCTGCACCGCTCATCATTAATGGTCGCCGGGATATCCGAGTAATAATCAAACTCATAAGATGCCCGGTATGCCTCACAGGTATTCTTGATAATCCGCTCAATCATACCCGGAAGCTCCTTCTGCAGCTTCGGATTAAAGGTGCGGACCGTGCCGCTTAACTCCGCCGTCTCCGCAAAGATATTGGCCATGGTTCCGGAATGGAAGGTACAGATGCTTACCACCACCGTATCCATCGCGTTCGTCTCCCGGCTGGCGATGCTCTGCAGGGCGTCCACCACCTTGGCGCCTACATAAATCGGGTCCACCGCGAAATGAGGCATGGCCCCGTGGCCGCTTTTTCCGATAATCTTAATGTTCATAAATGCAGCCGACGTATAGCGGGGACCTGGGTCCACGGAGATGGTTCCGTTTTCCAGCATAGGGAAAATGTGCATGCCCGCTACGGTATCCAGCTTTCCCACCTTGCCGGACTCCAGCACCTTCACGGCGCCGTTGGTCTTCTCCTCTGCCGGCTGGAAGATGAACTTAACCGTACACTCCAGCTCGTCCCGGTGCTCGGCCAGAACCTTTGCCGCGGTCAGAAGCATACTCATATGGCCGTCATGGCCGCAGGCGTGCATGACGCCTTCCTTTTCCGAACGGAATGGCAGGTCTTTGATTTCTTTAATCGGAAGCGCATCGATGTCGCATCGAAGACCGATCACCGGATGCTCCTTCTTTCCCTTCAGGGTCGCGATGGTTCCGGTTCCGGCCACCTCCTCATAAGGAATCCCCATCTGGTCCAGCTCACGCCGGATGCGCTTCGCGGTCTCTGTCTCCTGCCAGCTCAGCTCCGGATGCTGATGAAATTCACGTCTCATCTGAATGGCATAATCACGATATTTTCCAACTTCTTCGATTACATTCACAATCTAATTTCCTCCCTTTCCCAAAAACCATAGAATAAAAGTCCGCCGCCGGGCGTATGAAGGTTTCCTTTGAAAGTCCGCAGCCGGGCGCATACAGGCTTAGAATGGGCCATAACCAGTCTGCACTGCAATAAACAGGAATACCAGCTGCAGAATCAGGAACATGCCATGCAGAGGCAGGATGAACTTGTACCAGCTCTTTAACGGCACCTTGCCCAGAGACAGATAAATCAACAGGGTTCCGTTGGTGAACCAGAAGGTATTGGAGATACCGTCACCAAACTGGAATGCCAGAACCGCCGTCTGACGGGTAATGTTTAACATATCCGCTAACGGAACCATAATCGGCATAACTGCGGTTGCCTGTCCGGAACCGGATGGAATCAGCGCATTAATAAAGAAGTTTACGATGAACATGCCAACGGTACTTACATAAGCAGAAGCGCTTCCCATCAGGCTGGAAAGTCCGTGTACCAGCGGGTCAATCAGTCCGCCGTTGGTCATGGTAATCTGTACGGCTCTTGCAACACCGATGATCAATGCTCCGGTAAATGCGCCCTTTGCGCCGTCCAGAATCATGTTGATTGCATCTTCCAGGTTCACACGGTTGATAATTGCTACGATAACGCCGCCGATCATAAAGACTGCCGCCATCTCGGTATAGGACCATTTCAGCTTCAGAATGCCGTAGATGGTAAACAGAATGGACACAGCCAGCACCACGAAGGACAGCTTCTTCGGCAGGTCAAATCTCAGGCTTGGGTCAACCGGAATCCGCAGGGAGGAGGTATCCACATCCTTTACCAGACTCTTGGACGGGTCAGCCTTTACCTTTCTTGCATAGCGCAGCACCCAGAACAGGCTCAGCGCCCATACACAGCCTAATGCCGCGAATCTTAACTGCCATCCGGAGAACATCGGAAGCTCCGCGATGGTGTGGGAAATACCTACGGTATATACGTTAAATGGCGCTACCGCAAAACTGATCAGGCAGGCAAAACCGGAAATCGCCATACCTACCAGAGAATCATATCCCAGGGAAATTGCCAGAGATACGATAATCGGCACGAACGGAATGATATGCTCGCTCCATCCCAGGATACCGCCGAAGATGAAGAAAACAATCATAACCACTGCGATGATCATCTCACTGCTCAGCTTCTCAGAAACTCTTAACACGCTGTTGATGGCTGCACCTACGGTATCGGTTCTCTTATAAATCTCTACGATACCGCCAATGATCATAACGCAGAACATCATATTCGCCGTAGCGGTCAGTCCTTCCGGAATCGAGCGGAAGATGTTAAAGAAAGAAACCGGTGTACGCTCTACTGCATGGTAGCTGTCCGCCATAACACGGGTCACGCCGTCCACCGTCTCCCGGTCATAAGCGCCCGGATTTACAAAATACGATACAATCGCGCAGGCCAGAACCATAAAGATCAATGGTATAAACGGATTTAATGTCTTGCTTTTTTTCTTGGTTTCGTTTTTCATTCGTTTCCCCTTCCCCTGGTCAGAAATATCGGATGATATTCTCCGCCAGTTCAAGCATTTTCTTCATTTCATCAACTACTACATATTCCCTTGCGCTATGTGAATGGTAGATATTCAGTCCGATGGGAACCGTCCGGATTCCAAGCTGATTCGTGCAGGTCGCGTCCAGAACACCGAATGAACGTGCCAGCTTCATCGGAATTCCCGTTTTTTCATAGATGGCCGCCATCCGCTCCAGCAAATCCGTATTTTCACTGAAATCCGCCTCCGGCACATCCAGCTCCTCCCGAATGTTGCATCTGCACCCCATACGCTCCGCCGTATCCGTTACGATCCGATGGATCTTCTCCTTCGCCTCCTTCCGGATTGCCTCTCCGAAGCTCCGGATCTCCACATCGAAACGGGCATACTTCGGCACCGCGTTCGACGGAGAAAGGGAAACCAGATCAAAGATATTGATGCTCTGATTCTCCGTAATCCGCCCGGTCGGAATCTGATGGATGATCTCCACCGCCGCTTTCAGGGCATTCACTCCCAGCTCGGCATCCCGGATCACATGAGCCTCATGTCCAATCAGCTCCACATTCAGATACAGCCTGGACGGAGTCCGGATCAGCACCTCGCCCGTCACATAATGGTCGATGACAACGGCTTCCTCGCTCTCAATCCGGGAGTAATCGGCATACTTGCCTCCATGCAGGCCCAGCTCCTGGCACACGGTAAACAGCATCTCCACCGGCCGGTTCATCTCCCCGGCTGCCAGCAGCCTGCTGACCGCTTCCATCACCACTGCAATGGCCAGCTTTCCGTCTGCACCCAGAATGCTGTTCCCACGGCTCTTGATCCGCCCATCTTCGATGCAGGTCTCCACAAAATTACCCGGAGCTACCGTGTCCAGATGAAAGACGAACAGGAACGGCTTTTTATCTGCCTTTCCCGGAACTCTTGCCAGGATATTCCACCCGTCTGTCACCACCTGACTGCTCAATTCCTGACGCTCAAAAGGAATCCCCAGATTACTCAGCTCCTGCTCCATCAGTTCGCAGAACGCCTTTTCATTATGGGATTCACTGGCGCAGTCCGCATAGCGCATGAATCGCAACACAGTCCCGTCTATCTCTCTCCCCCCTTTCTCACCCAATCACTAAACAAGTTACTTTATTTTATCATTTCAGGGTTTGAAATTCTATTGTGTGAATCATGTAACTTCTTGTTTGTTTTTTGTGTATCTGCACAATTTTTGCGGGATATATTGCGATTTTTTAAATATTTTATTATACTATATGCAAAACATGACATTTTTCAGACAGGAGGGTTCCCGTGATTGACCATAAGATCATTTATCAGATTGTAGAAAAACTACATGAAAGCTTCCCCATTCCCATCACCATCTGTGATGTCAGCGGGCGCATCATCGTATCCACCAGGCCCTCCCATATCGGGGAAATGAATCTGCTGGCTATCGAGGCCTTAAATGTCAACGCCAAGGCAACCGCCTCCCCCGGCAGCCGCTCCCAGGAAGCCGGAGCGGCCATGCCTCTGATTTTCCAGGGAAGCCGGGTAGGAGCCGTTGTCATAGAAGGCTCCGGCGCCTCCAATGCCCACACCATCGAGCTCCTTGGAAAAACCATCGAGCTGCTTTATGAGGAGATGGTCCTGTCCCAGAAGATGAAGAACCGTTCCCAGGAGCGGGACCAGTTCCTCTTCGAATGGCTGCATCAGCAGTCCGGCTATACAGAAAATTTTATTAAGCGGGGAGAACTTCTGGGCATCGACATCACCGGCAGCCAGACGGTCATTCTGATGGAGAGGGGAGCAGATGATTTATTTACCGCCACCTCCATCCTTCAGAATCTTCTGGATGACCATGACATCCTTCTCCCCCTTTCCCAGAACCAGCATCTCCTGATTCTGAAGGAGGAGGAGCATTACGAAAAGAAATACCGCCGCATCCTTTCCGCCGGTTCTGCCTGCCACAGCGGAATCTGTTCCGGCGAGCCTCACCTAAATACCGCCTATCAGGCGGCACGGAAAAGCCTGGAGCTGGGAAAGCTGTTATTCCCCCAGGAGCATGTACACCTTTTCGAGAAGATGAAACTGGCTGTCGCCCTGTCCGAAACGACCTTCCCCGGCCTGGAGGACGCATTTGCAAGCCTGGCGGAAAAGGGCCAGAATGCCCATCTGGCAGAAACTGCCCTCGCTTACATCCGGCAGAACGGAGATATCAAGGAAATCTGCGACTGCCTTCACATCCATCGAAACAGCATTCCCTACCGGCTCCGCCGGATTCAGGAAATCTGCGGGAAGAACCTGATGGATTATTATGATATGATGCATCTGTATGCGTCGTATATCTGCTATATAGGAAAAAAACAGGACAAATAAGCTCTCTGCTTTTACATTTTACTCCAAGAACAAATATTTTGGCCGCACCATCTGATACCCTTCTTCTGCAGAAAAAATCAAATCTGCCGCGGCCTCTTTATTTGCTCTTTTCCGTTTCCCTCCATCATCATTCCATTTGCTGCTATATCTTTGATAGGTAGCATCAATTGAACCAAGTATATCAATCATACTGTTGGCCCTGTTTTTCTCCTCGTAATACAAAATCGTCGATAAAACCGAATTTACATACCGATACAGCTGGAAGCTGATATATTCCAGAGAATCATCGATATCCTTCGCAGAATGAATCAATTGATTTCTAAGCCGGTAAATATAATTTAAATCATGCCGTATCCCATCATAGTATTCCTGAATCGCCTTATATGCTTTCCTGGGGTCATTTAAAAGCATGATTAATTCCCGGCACTCCCGTTCAAGAACAATATGAAAGGAAAGTTCTCTGACCATTTCCTCATATTTATCTTTCTTCTGCAAATACGAAATGACCTTCCTCGTTGAATAATCCTTATCCTCTGAACACTCCTGACAAAACCCATTCAATGCAGGATATTTTTCTTTATAACCATTCTTCTCCATACAGTAATTCAAACGTGCCCAGAATATATTCATCTTATTTTTTAAGTAAAACAGGCTAAATACCTCCGGCACCACTACCCTGGCCTTTTCAATAATCGTATATCTCGGAAAAGGATGAAGGATATATTCCAGAGATGACCAAAAATTCAAAAAACGATTCTGTATCGTGTACGTTTTCGCTGCATTCAACGTATATAAAATACGCTCTAACGTCCTCATATTCTCATCATCAGGTTCTCTGCGAAGAGAAAGATACCGCTCCATCTGCTTTCGATAATTGTTGTCTATATATGACAGCATCTTTGTGTTGCTTATATTCTTTAATGTAGTCGTATAGAACCCGCCCGCATCCTCCCAGCCGTATTCTGCCCTGTCTCTGATACTGTTTTGAGTTCCCTGCCACATATTAAATAATGCCTTTAAAGCCTGAAACTCCTGCCCGGCCTGTTCAACTGCTTTAAATGAATCTAACGCATAATAAGTTTTACTGGCCGTCATCCAGTCCGGCAAATTCCACATATCTGCAGCTTTCGGTTCCTGACCAAGATGAAACTGCTTCTCTATCAGTGATTTGGCCGCTTCCACCTGACTGACACTATCTATCCGAAAATGAATAAATACTCGAATCTCTTCCGGTTCTTTGTTCAGCAGCCGTAAATTACAGATGATCTTCTCACTATCTCCTGATTCCAGGAACTGCCTCTGCTGTTCTTTAAAATAGTCATTTATATATTTTAATGAATATCCCATATGAAGCAAATCGCTGATAAATGCTTCAATCAAATAGTCGATTACCCCGAAGTTTTCCTCCTGCATCAGGCATTGAATATAGCTTTCTATCTTATTGTCTGCCTCCAGCTTTTTCTTTAAAGCAACCAGATTTTGATGGACAATATGAATTTCTCTTTCCCTTGCTTCACTGCTCTGCCCAATTAGACCATGAAGATGTGCAAAATCATGCTGATACAATTCCAGATAATTGAAGGGATGATTCTGCATTTGAAAATCCAATCCTTCCAGCAAAGCTTCATATGACTTTTTTAATTTTGTCTGGTCCAAAGACATTCGAAGTTCGTCATACGTTCCGATACAAATTTCCAGATACTGAGACAAACTCTCCATTCTTTTTTCTTCCAATATATGAAAAGAATTATTAACCACGTCCAAAATTTTAAATATGAAATATTTCCTGCATTTTTCTCTTCTGCCTTCATCCAATCTGCTCACTATCCCTTTCCTTTTTCTTGACAAATACTAACTTTTCGATTATTCTAATATCAGATAGAGATACATAGACAGGAAATTGACTGCCCGGGCAGTTCACTTCTGCCTACTGTATCTTTTTATTTTTGACAATTCTCTTTGTTATATTAATTCTATCATAGATATCACATTTTTGTCATCTAAAAATTTCAAATTTTTTCCAAACAAAAAATATCAGAACTCCCATAACACAGGAATCCTGATATTTTTCTTCCATAAATATTCTGAAACTCTTTCTATTTCACTCATTGAATCGATATCGGACTGTAGATGAACTACACATAAATAATCAAAAGCCCCACCATCATTCCCACGATTACCGAGAATGTAGGCATCTTGCTCCGGTACATCAATATGGCCTGCGGGATAATCT
>JAUNPZ010000129.1 GCA_030536455.1 Lachnospiraceae bacterium
TTTTTTTCTAGTATAGGCAGGCCGGATAACGTTTATTCATTTTTGCATTTATATCCAGGTGTCATCTCACATCCGAGCTGACATCCTCCACATCCAGAAGAGTTACATCCTCTTTGTAATACGGAAGAATACTGCTTCTTTTTCGGATTCTTATATTCTGAAATGTTACATTCTTTACCTTATCCGCATAAACACCGGATATCTTTGTCTGTACCGCTCCGTCTCCCTGGCAGGGCCGCTTATCGTAGCCATCAATTTCCCATTTGGATTTCCGGTCAAGTGTAAGCGAGATATTATCAAAAAACACATCCTCAATGTAATTGTCCGGACTTCCCAAGAGGAAAATTCCATTCTCTCCCTCACACATGATGTTCTGGAAAAGCACATTCCGGATTTTTCCCGCCTTTACTCCCGGTTTCCGGTCAAGGGCCGTCAGGCAGATGGCTTCCGCCCTTCCCCACCATTCATAAGAGAAACGGCGCGTCTCAATGCGTATATTCGAGAAAACCACATTCTCCACATTTCCGCCGTCCCGAATCTGAATGGAGATTCCCCGGTTGCTTCTGTGAATACAACAATTATCGACCAGGACGTTTCGGAAATCGGATTCTCCCTCCGTTCCGAATTTGATTGCTGCGCTGGTGGAAATCAGGGTACAATTGGTAATCACAATGTTTTCACACGCCCCGTATTTCTTGTAATCGCCGGAATTTTTCAGAACGATTGCATCATCTCCGCACTCAATATGGCAGTTCGAAATCCGTACATTCTTACAGTGGTCCGGGTCAATTCCATCTGAATTGGCCATTTTTAAGTTATTCAGGATCCGGATTCCATCAATCAGCACATCGTCACAGCCTACCAGATGGACCGTCCAGAACGCGCAATTGACCAGCCGGACATCCCGAATCGTCAGATGCTTTACCGCCTCCAAAAGAAGCAGGGGGATTCTGGGATAATAGGTTCCTTCGATATGATACCCGGAATCCTCTCCATAAAATATACTTTCATTTCCATCAATTGTCCCATGACCGGAAATCGTGATATTTTCCTGCTCCAGCGCATAGATAAATCCATGGAATGGACGTCCGGCATATTCACTGTTCAGGTAAGAGGGAAGCCCCGACTCATGCGCGGTAATCTGACCGTGGTTTCGAAGCGGGTAATAGTCCTCAATCCGGTCGCTGGCCTTCCATACCGCCCCCGGTTCCAGGTGGATTTCCACATTCGATTTTAACAGCACATAGCCCGAACGGTATACCCTCCCTCCCGGAAATAAAACCACGCCTCCGCCGGCCTGGCTGCATTCGTCTATCGCCTGCTGGATAGCCGGAGCGTCATTCGCCGCTCCGTCCCCTTTTGCTCCATATGTTAAAATATCATACATCTTCTATCCCTCCTCATGCTCTTATTATCTGGTGATTTTTATTGTCTTGATTTCATAAGGTTTCATTTGGAACTCCAGGCTGAGCTCGTCCTCCGACACGGTATGATGGATTTCTCCTTCCAGTTCGTTCTCCATACAGCCGCACTCCCGCACGGACGTTCCCGCCTCTTTTCGGATATGGACATGGGCAAGCGTCCGCTTTCCATAGGCTTCGTAAAACCGGACAATTATGCCGGACCCATCCTCTGCCAGCTTCACGGTATCCGCAAGTACATCTGGCTCCTCAATCCGCATCAGGGAACAGGTGGCCTCCAATTCATGCTGCACGATTCTGCCGGACAGCGGGCAGTTTAAATCATATGCCTCCTGCACGACCCCGCCCTCCCGGAAGTCTCCCCGGTGCGGGAACAGGGAATAGGTAAATTCATGAAGACCCTGGTCCGCCTCCGGATTCGGGAAAATTCCAGACTTAATCAGAGTCAGTCCCATAACGGAATCATGGATGTCGTATCCATATTTACAGTCATTCAAAAGCGCGGCTCCATATCCCGGCTCCGACATATCCGCCCATTTATGGGCGCAGACCTCATATCTTGCCTCATCCCAGGACGTATTTTTATGGGTCGGCCGCTTCACATTGCCGAACTGAATTTCATAATCGGCCTCCGTACAGAGAATATCCAGAGGAAATGCGGTCCGCAAAAGAAGCTGATGTTCCTTCCAGATAACTCTGGTTCGGAAATCAATCCGGGCCGTATGACGGTAAAATGAGATATTCTGCTCCAGCTCCGAGTCCAGGAACTTCCGTTTAATCGTAACGCTTCCGCGAACCGGACCATTTTCCGTGACGCAGAAAGACTCCACCTGATGAAGCGGCCATGATTTTTCCCGATAAGACGCATCAATATTCCAGCAGTCGAATTCCATCGGTCTGTCTTCATATACCACAAGACGGTTTCCGGTCTCCCCTTCTTTTATCAGACTTCTCTGCTCCCGCAGGTCTATCAGACGGCAGATCTCACCGCTGTCATCAAACTCCACCTCATAAAACGGCGTCCGGAGCTGCTTCGGCCTGCCGCCTTCTCCCAAGCCAGCAATCTCCAGCACATTTCCCTCGCTGTGCGCTTCTTCCTTTTCTCCGGCCAGAGAAACCCCCATCGGCGCCGCTTCCTCCGCCAGATAAAGCGTGGTCCCTTCCGCTGTCCTCTGCGAAATCACACCAGGCACGATGCAGTCCGCCTGCGCCTCCTCTATTTCCACGATTCCCGTTCTTGAGAAGCACAGTGGATTAAACACGGCCAGCTTTTTCGGCTCTGCAGCCGCCCCGACGTTTTCCTCCGCTGCATCCTGACCGTCTCCGGCTTCCTTCACGCCCAAAGAAACCAGAATCTGCTTCTTTGCCCGGCAAATCAGGCTGGATGCAGATGCAGTCAGTTCTTCATACTGGCGTGTGGAATCCTCATAAACCTCCCGGATTGCGGAACCGGGAAGAATATCATGAAACTGATTCAGCAAAAGAAGCTTCCAGTTTTTCTCCAGCTCCGCCTTCGGATACTCATAGGTTTTCTCCAGAAGTCCGGCCAGAACCGAATACAGCTCCGTTTCCCCATTTAAAAATTCACACCGCCGATTGTACTTCTTATTCATTGCCATAGAGGTGTAGGTTCCGCGGTGATATTCCAGATACAGCTCTCCCGACCAGACCGCAAGCTGTTTCCGGTCCATATTTTTCTCCAGCAGGTGGAAAAATTCCTTCACATGGGTCTGACGGACCGCCGGGCATTCTGCCACGCTGTGCTCCAGCCGTCTGCTTTCTTCCAGCATTTCCTCCGTTGGACCGCCGCCCCCGTCACCATAGCCGTAGCATGCCAGCAGATCGCGGCTTAACGCCTTATCCTGATATCTCTGCCAGGTTCCCATAATCTGAGTTGCATTCTGTCTGCAGTTGTATGTGGTAGAAAATGGAGAATTCTTCTTTTTCTCTCCCTCGGTCAAAAAGTCTCTGGTGGTAATCAGATAAGTCAGCACTTCACTTCCGTCAATTCCCCTCCAAACAAATGTATCGTGCGGAAACTGATTGTATTCGTTCCATCCCAGCTTTGTGGTCATGAAATAGGACAGGCCTGATTTTTTCATAATCTGCGGAAGAGCCGCACTATAACCGAACACATCCGGAAGCCACAGTACCTCATTGGCCGGTGCTCCTAATTCCTGCTCAAAAAATCTCCGTCCGTAAAGGATATGACGAATCAGGGACTCTCCTGACGACAGGTTGCAGTCCGGTTCCAGCCATGCCGCACCTTCCGCCTCCCAGCGGCCCTCCTGAATCCTTTTTTTCACCTGCGCAAATACGCCCGGCGCCTCCTCCTTCACAAACTGATAAAGCTGCGGCTGACTCAGCATAAACTGATATTCCGGATACCGGTCCATCAAATTTAACACCGTCTGGAAGCTCCTTACCGCCTTCTGTCTGGTCTGCCGAAGCGGCCACTTCCAGGCCACATCAATATGCGTATGGCCTACACAGTGAACCGTCACCGGATTCTTCTGCCGTCCCTCGTAATACTGTTTTTCCAGATAATCTGCCGCTTCCTTTATGGTCTGACTGCATTCTGCAGAGCCGGGGCGGCGCAGGTCCAGCAGATTCACGCATTCGTTCAATGCTTTCATCGCGTCAATCCGCTCCAGCCGGTCCGCCGTCAGAAGGTCCGCTGCTTCAAAGACGGCTTTCATATCATAATAAAGCCTGGCGGCTTCCGGATTCCATGCCGCCGCATCCAGATGGAAAAAATTCGAACAGGACGGCATATTGGAATACGCATAGAATGCCAGTTCATAGCTGGTCCCTGCCGTTCCGGAATCCGTCAGAATCAGCTCCTGATGATTCATATCCATCGTTCCTGCCAGCCTTCCGTCTGTATAAACCAGAATCTGCGGATTATTGGTATTCCAGATATCATCCGCTCCGGTATTTAAAATGACGCGGACCTGCTTTCCTTCCATTTCCGCATTCACGGAAACGGAGGCTGCAAACCAGTAGTGCCGGTCCTTTCCTCCCCAGGTTTCATCGCGGCCAAAGGCCCTCCACGACCTGCTGTTTCTATCAAATGTTTCAGAAAATTCATAATCTCCATCGCTTATCCGGACTCCCGCAGCCGGGTACCGCCCGGAATACCGAAGCTCCTTTATTGTGTCCAGTATTCCTTTTATTCTGTTTCTGATGGAATCCATACCTATCCTCCTCGTCATTCATAATGTTAAAAACATCCGGTTTTCAGAAAAAAAAGGTGGTGAAGCCGCCGAAACGTTTCACCACCTGGCAAGCAATCCTCTTGCTTTTATCCCTTAATACCTGTAGATGCAATTCCTTCCACCAGATACTTCTGCATGGTCAGGAAAATAAGAAAAATCGGGATCAATGATAATGTTGCCATAGCAAACATCGCGCCCCAGTCAGAACCGGCTGTCGGGTCTGAGAACATCTTCAGTGCATAGCTGACCGGATACTTCAACGGGTCGCTTAAATACAGCAATGCGGAAAGGAAATCATCCCATCTCCACATAAAGGAGAAGATCGCGCTGGTCACCAGCGACGGCTTTACCAGCGGAAGGATGATTTTCGTAAAAATCGAGTAAATGGAACAGCCGTCCATTCTGGCCGCCTCATCCAGATCCATCGGAATTCCCTTGATAAACTGAATATTCAGGAAGATGAAGAAGCCCTGCCCGAAAAACTGCGGAACTATAAGCGGCAGGTAGGAGCCAACCCAGCCAATCTTGTTGAAGATAATGTACTGCGGAATCATAATGACCTGGAAGGGAAGCATCATGGACAGCAGCATGCAGGAAAACCAGAAGCCCTTGAATTTAAACTCAATCCTGGCAAATCCATATGCGATGATGACAGAGGATACAACAGCGCCTACCGTAGAAATTCCTGCAATAACAAAGGAATTCTTAAAAAAGGTTCCGAATCCGTAACCGGCAAATCCCTGCCAGCCCACCTTATAGTTTTCAAAGGAAAAATGCTCCGGCAGCAGGTTTGCCGCGGTTCGGAATATTTCGTTCGTATTTTTAAAAGAGCTCATCACCATCCATACGAGCGGATAAATCATGACACAGGCAAAGAAGAAAGTGAATACATGATAAATCGCTGTGATGGCCATTCTTTTTTCTTGATATCCGTTTTTCATACCCTATCACCCTTCTGATTCATAATATACCCACTTGTTTTGGGTCTTAAAGAGAATCAGCGTCAGCAGGCCGACTACAAAGACCATAAACCATGCCATCGCGCATCCATATCCCAGCTTGTTATAAGTAAAGGAATTCTGATACATATACACGGTATAGAACAGTGTGCTGTCCCTTGGCTTTCCCTGTGTGACGATATAGCTCTGTGTAAATGCCATAAAGCCGTTGATCAGCTGATTAATCAGGTTAAAGAAAATAGTCGGGGTCAGCATCGGCAGCGTAATCTTGAAAAAGCGCTGGATTCCGTTTGCTCCATCCATGGTAGCCGCCTCATAAAGCGTAATCGGAATCTGCTTTAATCCCGACAGGAAAATCAGCATGGACGAACCGAACTGCCATACCGCAAGAATAATCAGGGTCCAGATTGCCGTATCTGCGCGTCCCAGCCAGGCAATCTCGCAGTCGATGCCGATTGCCTGAAGCAGAGCATTGATTACACCGTCGCTTGCAAACATCCGTTTCCAAAGAATGGCCACCGCCACACTGGAGCCGATGATTGACGGCAAATAATATACCGCTCTGTAAAAACCGGACAGCTTCGTGCTTTTCACCAGAAGCATGGCTACCACAAGAGCCATGACCAGACGAAGCGGAACGGAAAACAGAACATAATACATGGTCACGCCGAACACCTTCCAGAATTTCGGGTCAGAAAAAAACATGGTTTTGTAATTTTCCAGCCCCACAAAAACCGGCGCGTCCAGAATATTATATCTGGTAAAGGAGAACCCAAAAGATAAAAGCATCGGCAGCGCCAGAAATGCCAGGAACCCTACGATGAAGGGCAGGATAAATACATATCCTGCAACCTTCGGTGTATTCATAACCTGCGCAAACGTCTTCTTTCTTTTGGGGGAATTCTGTTCTTTTTTCATGTTCTTCCCTCCAAACTAACCGTACCTGTTTGTTATTTTGCTGCTTCATCCAGAATCTTCTTCGATTCTGCAGCAAAGCTTGCCGCTGCATCCTCTGCGGTCACATCGCCGTAACGAAGATCCTCAACCTTGGTCTTTCCAAGCGCTTCTACTTCGCCCTTGCCTGCCGGGTCCGGAGCATCGATTGGAGTTGCAACCTCAGCAACCTTGGAAATGTACTCAAATACCGTCTGAGCAGTAGGCTCTACCTTCGGTTTGATCGCATCTGCAACTTCACTGTTAACCGGGATTCCTCTTTCTGCCATCAGAATCTCATTACACTCTACGCTGTTGGTAAACCAGTTCAGGAACTTTGCCGCCTCTTCCTTGTTTGGGGAGGTTTCTGCAATCGAGAAGAACTGGCTTGGCTTTAAGAACATCGGATTCGCGGATGCACCGGTCATCGTTGGATACATTGTGATTCCTAACTCTCTTCCTGCTGTGCTGGAGATACTGATAAACTGATTCGAATAGGAGAAATCATTCCAGGTCGTTCCATCGATGATTGGCTTTGTCTCTACAACATCTGGATTCTTTTCTGCAAGTAAGTCCGGAGAAATCGAAAATTCTGCCTTTGCAAATTTATCTACATTGGTAAAATGATTCTTCAACGCAGTTTCCTCACCTGCAGCCAGTTCGTCAAACAGATGGGAGCCATTTGCTCTGGCTACAATCTGCATCATATTCACTCCGCCGTCATAATAGGTCTTCACGCCGGTCTTCTCATAGATAGTCTTGCCAATCTCATATAATTCATCAACCGTCATCTGCTCCGGAAGCGTTACGCCTGCTTCTTCCACCACAGCTTTATCATATGCCATCATCGGCGCGTTGCTGCCAAGGCTCAATGCATAGCACTTTCCGTCAATGGAACCACTTTCGATTACACTTTCCGGAATCTTGCTTACATCGATGGTTCCGTCCTCGATGAATGGAGTCAGGTCTGCCAGCTGTCCGCTCTTCTGATACTGGTTGATGTAGGAGTAATCCTGCTGAATGATATCCGGAAGATTGCCGCCCGCTGCCATAGCAGAAAGCTTGTCCCAGTAACCAGACCAGTCGGTAAATTCCACCTTGATTTCCACATTTGGATTCTGGCTCATATATAAGTCTACTGCTTTTTTGGTTACATCATTTCTGGTCTGGTTGCCCCACCAGCAGAGATTTAACGTTACCTTATCGCCGGATGCCGCCTG
>JAUNPZ010000130.1 GCA_030536455.1 Lachnospiraceae bacterium
GCCCGTATCGTCGGCGATACCATGGGTAAATACCACCCCCACGGCGACAGCTCCATCTACGAGACTCTGGTTGTCCTGTCTCAGGAGTTTAAGAAGGGCATGCCTTTGGTAGACGGACACGGAAACTTCGGCTCCATCGAGGGAGACGGCGCGGCGGCCATGCGGTATACCGAGGCAAGGCTGGAGAAATTCGCGGAAGAGGTGTACCTAAAGGACTTAGATAAGACAGTGAATTTCGTTCCCAACTACGATGAGACGGAGAAGGAGCCGGAGGTTCTTCCGGTCCGGGTGCCGAACCTGCTGATTAACGGTTCGGAAGGCATCGCGGTAGGCATGAGCACCAGCATCCCGCCTCACAATCTGGGCGAGGTGGCGGACGCCGCCATTGCCTACATCCGGAACCCGGAGATTACCACCGAGGAGCTGATGGAGGTGATGCCGGGACCGGATTTCCCTACCGGCGGAATCATCGCCAACAAGAGCAGTCTTCCGGAAATCTATGAGACCGGCGTGGGCAAGATTAAGCTGCGGGGCCGTTTCGAGGTGGAGCTTGGAAAGCGGAAGGCCGATAAGGACAAGCTGGTGATTTCCGAAATCCCATACACCATGATCGGCGCCGGAATCAACAAGTTTTTGGTGGATGTGGCGGACCTGGTGGAGAGCAAGAAGCTTCCTGATGTGGTAGATATCTCCAACCAGTCCAATAAGGACGGCATCCGCATCGTTCTGGAGCTTCGCAAGGATGCGGACATCGACAAAATCATGAACATGCTCTACAAGAAGACCAAGCTGGAGGATACCTTCGGGGTGAACATGCTGGCCATCGCCGACGGCAGGCCGGAAACCTTAAGCTTAAAGGGAATCTTGAAGCATTTCCTGGATTTCCAGTATGCCAATACCACCCGGAAATACCAGGTGCTTCTGGAGAAGGAGCTGGATAAAAAGGAGATTCAGGAGGGCCTGATCCGGGCCTGCGATGTGATTGACTTAATCATCGCCATCCTGAGAGGCTCCAAGAATCTGAAGGACGCCAAGGCCTGCCTGATGAACGGCGATATCTCACACATTCAGTTCCGCGTGCCGGGGTTCGAGGAGGATGCGAAGCAGCTTCATTTTACCGAGCGTCAGGCATCCGCCATCCTGGAGATGCGTCTTTATAAGCTGATCGGGCTGGAGATTCTGGCTCTGGAAAAGGAGCATAAGGAAACGCTGAGAAAGATTAAGGAATACGAAAAAATCTTAAAGAGCCGCAAAACCATGGATGATGTGATCGTGGAGGACCTGGAGCATATCAAACAGGAATTTGCCGTGCCGCGCCGCACCTTAATCGAGGACGGAAAAGAAGCCGTGTACGAGGAGGATGCTCCTGTGGTCCAGGAGGCCTACTTTGTGATGGACCGCTTCGGCTACTGCAAGCTGATGGATAAGGCCACCTATGAGCGGAATCAGGAGACGGTGGAGAGCGAATACACCCATATCGTTCACTGCATGACCTCCGACAAAATCTGCGTATTCACCAATACCGGAAATCTCCACCAGCTGAAGGTCTCCGACCTGTCCTTCGGAAAGCTGCGGGACAAGGGAATCCCCATTGACAACATCAGCCGGTTTGACGGAACGAAGGAAACCATCGTTTACCTTGCGGATGATGCTTCCATGAAGGGAAAGAACCTGGTATTTGCCACAAAGACGGCGGCAGTCAAGCAGGTTCCGGCCTCCGAATTTGAAACCAATAACCGGACTGTAGCCGGAACCAAGCTTCAGGACGGTGACGAGCTGCTCTGCGTAATTCCGGTAGAAGAGCAGAAGGATGTGGTCCTTCAGACCGGCAACGGCGTCTTCCTCCGCTTCCCGTTAGAAGAAATCCCGGTGATGAAGAAAGCCTCCAGAGGCGTGCGGGGAATCAAGCTGGCGGAGAAGGAAGAACTGGAGATGCTGTATCTGATCGGCGAAGACCCCATTGTGAATTACAAGGGGAAGGAAGTGCATTTAAACCGCCTGAAGATAGCGAAGCGGGACGGAAAAGGGAGCAAGGTAAGGCTGTAGAAGCAGACAGAGCGAGGATTCCGAATAGAGAAATTTAAAGAGAAGCACTGGTTTTCAGGGAAACGACAGCTGCATGGCGGCTCCCTGAGGACTGGTGTTTTTTTCTTTATGCGGATATACAAAAGGATGGGCAGGGTGTATAATATTGGTAATCGTCACCAGGAGGATGACCATTTTTGAACATGGATATGTGGAAAAAGAGTTTAAGGGAAAACAGCTTCAATAAGAAAACTATGACAAACGAAGAGATTTTGAATAAACTGATAGAAATTTTAAAAGAAAAAACGAAAGTGAAATATTTGAATTTTCATTTGAAAGCGGAAAAGACAGGTCTGTTGGATAACAAGATAAGCGGCATGCCATTCATCCCAAAGGGCGGAACCTATCCGGTAAGTACCGTGAGTGGCGAGAAGCTGTATCTGCTGATTCAGCTTAATTTTGAGACACTGCCCCATCTTGAAAATTACCCGGAAAAGGGAATCCTGCAGATTTTTATCGGGGCATCGGACGTCTATGGCGCAAATTTTGATGATTCACAGAGTCAGGATGACTGGAGGGTTCTTTATTATCCGGATATCACAGATCCGATGAGTGAGGAAGAAATCCAGGCAGTCATGCCGGGGAAACCAGAAGAGGATTTTGGGCTGCCTTTTGAAAAGTTTGGCAGAGAGTTTAAGCTGGAATATACGGAAGAAGAGATGGCGGTTACGGTTGACAGTTTTAACTTTATTGAAATCTTGAATACATACTGCAGAGATATTCTTGGTGATGAATATGCAGGTCTGTCCTGGTATGATCTGCCGGACGAGCTTACGGATGGCCTATATGACCAGCTTTCCGGAGAAGGAACGCGGCTTGGCGGTTATCCGGGATTTACACAGTATGATCCGAGGGAAGGTGAATTTGAAAATTATGAGCTGCTTTTACAGATTGATTCTGAGGGAGAAGACAAAGAATCATATCTTATGTGGGGAGACTGCGGCATTGCCAATTTCTTCATTGATCCGGAGGACTTAAAGAAATGCGATTTTTCCAAAGTAATCTATAACTGGGACTGCTGTTGATTTTGTATTCGCAGATATGGAAAGGAAACGTGCATATTTGAACGTGACAATTGGTGGTAAGATGAGATGCGGACAGAAAATGTAGAATTAACCGTGCTATGCCTGATTCAAAAAGGCGACTGTTATTTATTGCAGGACCGGGTAAAACCGGACTGGAGAGGCCTGACCCTGCCGGGTGGGCATATCGAAGCGAATGAATCGATTGTAGATGCGGTCATCCGGGAAATGAAGGAAGAAACCGGATTAACCATCCGGAATCCAAAGCTGTGCGGCGTGAAGCAATTTCCAATCGAAGGAGGAAGATATATCGTATTTTTATTCCAGGCAGATGAGTTTACCGGCGAGGTGATTTCCTCGGAGGAAGGCAGGATGCTTTGGGTTCATAAAGCAGAATTAGCCGAGAAAAACATTGTGGAAGATCTTCCGGAGCTTCTTCAGGTTATGCTGGATGATAACCTGACAGAATTTCAATATCTTGTGGAGGATGATGACTGGAAGATTGTTATGAAATGATATTCCAGTCATCATTGTGAATGGTGGAAGGAGGCGCTATGAAAATCGCTTTTATGATCTGGACGATTGTGTCCGGTATATTTTTGATGCTTGGATTAAGCTGTTGGAAATCAAAAAAAGAAGTCGGATTCTTTACCGGCGTGAAGCCTCCGAAGATGAAAGACGTTGTGGCGTATAATCATGCGGTGGCAAAAATATGGTTTGTATTTGCGGCAGTCCTTGAAACCACAGGGATTCCATTGCTGTTTATTCAGCAGAATTCACCATTTGCATTACTGCTGGTCGGGGAAATGATGATCCTTGTGATTGCAGTTATGATCGTGTATATCCGGGTGGAGAAAAAATACCGGGCATGATCAGGTGACGGTGTGTATGTGGGAGGAATATGAATTAGAAAATCGGAAGGTAAAAGGTTATGATACAAATTGAAAAAGCATCCGTTCAGGACTTGGATGGAGTCGAGAAATTATACAATGAGTCTGTTCATTATCTGGAGACGCATATTAATTATCCGGGATGGAAATGCGGTATATATCCGGCCAGAGAGGATGCGGAAACTGCAATTTCGGAAGATTCTTTGTATGTAGTGAAAGAAAATGTACAAATTATTGGAAGCTTTATTCTGCGGCATAAGCCGGAGGATGGCTATAAAAAGGCTGACTGGGGAATCGAGCTGGGGTATGATCAGATATACGTGATCGATACATTTGTGATTCATCCGTCTGTGCAGAGGAATGGAATTGGGCAAACTGTGATGAAGTATATCATTGAACGGAGCAGAAGAGAACAGATGAGGGCAATCCGTCTGGATGTGGTGGCAGACAATCTGCCTGCCATCCGGCTGTATGAAAAAGCTGGATTTCAATATATAACAACGGTGGATTTAGGATATGGCATGTTTGGTCTGCATGAATTTGCATTATATCAGTTGCTTTTATAATACCGGCATGAATAATCTTATCGTATATGAAACAGAACAAGGAGACAATCCAATATGGAAACGAAATATCAATTAATCAAAGAGGAATGCATGAAAGCAGAAACTAATGACCCAATCGAACTGATTATCCACATCATGCAGAACGAAGCAATCAGCATTCATGGGCCGGAGCATCATGTGCTGGATGGTTCCTGCTTTTTGACGGCCATGCACCATGCCGGAGCAGATTTTAATCTGGAAGAGGCGCTGGACGAGATGATTGCAAGAGGCCGGAAGATGCCCGGTGCAACCTGCGGACAGTGGGGGGTATGCGGTTCCTCCGCGTCAATCGGCGCGGCACTGGCAATCCTTCATGGAACCGGGCCGTTAAGTGACAATTCCTTTTACAAGGATAATCTGAGCTATGTTTCACAGGCATTAGGAAGGCTGGCGGAAGTGGGCGGACCGAGATGCTGTAAAAGAAATGCATTTTTATCCATATTAACGGCAATTGATTTTGTCAGGGAACATTATGGGATTGAACTGCCGAAGCAGAAGGTCACATGCGTGTTTTCGGACAGGAATCAGCAATGCATCGGGGAACGCTGCCCATTTAGAAAGGGATAACTGTGAGGAGAAATTTAAGGATAAATCGGTTTTTTACAATGATGTTGCTATTGTCCTGTGTATGCTGTTTTACCGCTTGCCGAGATGCCCGTGATGATGAGTCGGCAGCAGTCAAACCCGTCCTGGATCTTTATCAGGAGAAGAAATTGGACTGGTCCGAACAGGATATGATTGATATGTTTTCCGATATTAGAAAAGAGGAATGGATATATAAGGAATGTGTGGTGATTCCGGACGATGCAAGCGGCCGGGTCGGTGCAGTGCTTTTTCAGGATAATACGCATGGGACAAGTAATGTGGCATTCTTTGATTGTGAGGGCGGTTTTCAGCAGTGCGGCACTTATGCGGAGTTGGCAGAGGAACCAAACTTTACATATCTTGGAGATGGCGCTGTCACCTTTCAGTTAAAAGCGGAGAATGGTATGACATATCATCATACTCTCACAATTTCTATGGATGGGGAAAATGTGAGTTTTAAGGCGGAGGACGAATTTGTAAAGTAGCGTCAGGCTGTTTTCTGAGTATAGCCCCCGAATCCGAAAATGAAGATATTTTACAAGCCTTTTGAAAAATGGAGTGGTAAAATAAGCTTCATTAAGGAGGAAACGCGCATGAAGAAAGAGACAAGAACGGTGGTTTATGAGGATGAACTTCGAATAGAAGCCTATCACTTTGAAGGAACCAGACAGCCCTTCCCTAACCATTTCCACGAGTATTTTGTAATCGGATTTGTCGAGGACGGAGAACGGTGCCTGTCCTGCAGGAACCGGGAATATGTGATTAAAAGAGGCAATATCCTTCTGTTTAATCCGGGGGACAATCACGGATGCGCGCAGAATGATGGCGGCGCCTTCGATTACCGGGGATTCAATATTTCCAAGCCGATTATGCTGGATTTTGCAGAGGAAGTGACCGGAAAACGGACGCTTCCCGGCTTTTCGGAGAATGTGATTTTGGATGAGGAAGTAACCGGTTATCTGCGCCCGCTTCACGAAATGGTTATGAGCGGCTCCGGCGGATTTGGAAAAGAAGAAAAACTGCTTCTTTTGCTGGCGCTGCTGTTTCAGCGGTATGGACAGCCCTTTGAAAGCTGTATTCCGGAGTGCCGGGAGGAAATTGAGAAGGCCTGCGCTTTTATGGAGCAGCACTACGCCCGGCATATTGATTTAGACCAGATCTGCCGCTATGCCGGACTTAGTAAATCCACCCTGCTCCGGGCATTTACAAAATCAAAAGGAGTGACCCCATATCTTTATCTGCAGAATATCCGTATTGGGGAAGCAAAGAAATTATTGGAGCAGGGCGTGGCTCCGATTGAAGCGGCGCTGTCCACGGGCTTTGCGGACCAAAGCCATTTTACGAATTATTTTAGCAGCTTTATCGGCCTTGCGCCCGGCATTTACCGTGACATTTTTAAGGCCGAGGCGGGAGGAAATCAGAATGGAGAATAGACAGACCGCCGGGCATGTATCCGCCCTTCTCACCATCCTTATCTGGGGAACCACTTTCATTTCCACTAAGATTTTATTAGCAGACTTTCAGCCGGCAGAGATTCTGTTTTTCCGCTTTATCATGGGCCTGCTGATTTTAATGCTGGTCTATCCACACCGATTAAAAGAAACCACACCGGGACAGGAGATGATATTCGCTGCCGCCGGACTGTGCGGTATCTGTATGTACTACCTGTTAGAGAACATCGCGCTGACTTACACACTGGCCTCCAATGTGGGGGTCATTATCTCTGTGGCTCCCTTTTTCACGGCGATTATAAACCACCTGTTTGTGAAAGAGGAAGAAAAGCTTCGGCCCGAATTTTTCATTGGTTTTGCAGCTGCCATGGCCGGGATTTTCCTGATCAGCTTTCAGGGTTCAAAATTAGAGTTAAACCCGGCCGGCGATCTGCTTGCTCTGCTGGCGGCCCTGGTGTGGGCCTGCTATTCGGTGCTGACTAAGAAAATCAGCAGTTATGGCTATCCTACCATCCTTACCACAAGACGGGTGTTTTTTTATGGCATCCTGTTTATGATACCGGCCCTGTTCCTGCTTGACTTCAAACTGGAACTGTCAAGATTCGCAGACCCGGTGTATCTGTTCAATATCCTATATCTGGGGCTGGGTGCGTCCGCTCTCTGCTTTGTTACCTGGAACTTTGCAGTCAAGGTATTGGGAGCGGTCAAGACAAGCATCTACATCTACATGGTTCCGGTGATTACCGTAGTTACTTCGGTATTGATTTTACATGAGAAAATCACGGCATGGGCAGGCATTGGAACGGTTTTCACATTAGCCGGACTGATCCTTTCCGAAAGTCGGCTGCTTCCGAAAAGAGGCTGCATGTGAATTTCACGATGACGCAAAAGGCAAGGACAAACATGGTTCCTTGCCTTTTGTCATGGGAGCGGCTGGTGGAGGAAGCCCGCTCAATCGGATTATTGGAAATAATTTGATAATAAAAGAGGGTTGTGCTAAACTATAATTATCGGTGCAGTTGCTATTGGATTTCCGGAGGGAGACGGCATATCATGCGCAAATGGTGAATTAACTTTGGATAATAGGGAATTCGCAGAAACCGC